>NZ_DAWDUX010000008.1:0-57708 GCF_052346665.1 Collinsella sp. | reverse complement strand
TCCGGTACCGAGCCGCTTGTGCGCGTGATGGCCGAGGCAGAGACGCAGGAGGCGGCACAGGCCGCCGTCGACTCGATCGTTGCCGTGGTCCAGCGCGAGCTCCCCTAAGCGAGCCCTGGTTTCCGGGATTGGTTTTCGGTCTCACAGTTCGGTAGAATGGAGAGACATGGGGGACCTCAAAGGAGTTAGATGTTCGACAGATTTCTCAAGTCGCTTAACGTGAACACTCGCACGAGCGTACTGACCTCGCCCTTGGCGGGCCATGTTATCCCGCTTTCGGAAGTCTCTGACCAGATGTTCGCCAAGGGCTTGCTTGGTCAGGGCGTGGCCATTCAACCCACGGGCAATCGCGTGGTGGCCCCGTCCGATGGTAAGATCGAGGCGATCTTCCCCACGGGGCATGCGGTGGCGATTCATACCGCCGAAGGCCTCGACGTGCTCATCCACGTTGGCCTGGAGACGGTTAGGCTCGATGGCAAGCATTTCAAGGTGAACGCGTCCGTGGGAGATGCAGTGCATCGCGGTGACGTGCTCATAGAGTTTGACGGAGAGGCCATCGCAGCCGAGGGCTATGACGTCACGGTGCCGATCCTTATCTGCAATTCTGCGGAATATGCCAGCATTAAGGGATCGGAAGGAGCGGATGTCGAGGAGCTCGACCAGCTCATCACCGTTCGTTCGCGGTAACGGGGCCCGATGGGGCAATTGGAATGACAAACCCGCCAGGAGTTTCTCTTGGCGGGTTTCCCTTAGCTTGAGGGCTTGCGAGGCCATACTTGCATTTCCTCGCGCAACCTTCACAATAGAAGTGCTGGGGCGAACGCGTCCGAGTCGCCGTGGACGGGCAGGGGCCTCGACACGGTGGGGATTTTGACATACGCGCCCTCGCCCTGGACGGTGCGCGTCTCACGTTGGTTGCGGCCGACGGGGCCGCATGTGCCGGGACTGGATGTCCCGGAGGAAAGGAGCGCGTCATGCGTATCGTTCACGCCGCCGACTATGAGGATATGAGCCGAAAGGCGGCAAATCTCATCGCCGCTCAGGTTGTCATGGATCCCTGCTGCGTCTTGGGTCTTGCCACCGGTTCCACGCCCATCGGCACCTATCAGAACCTCATCAAGGCCTATGAGGCGGGCGATCTGGACTTTTCCCAGGTGAGCACCTACAACCTGGACGAGTATCGCGGTTTGTCCCACGACGATCCCCAGAGCTACCATTATTTCATGAAGGAGAACCTGTTCGATCACATCAACATCGATCAGGCCAACACCCATGTGCCGGACGGCTCCAACCCCGATGCCGAGGCCACGTGCGCCGAGTACGACCGTATCGTCGAGGAGGCCGGCTATCCCGACCTGCAGCTCCTGGGCATTGGCAACAATGGCCACATTGGTTTCAATGAGCCCGACACCTGCTTCTCCAAGGGCACGCACTGCGTCGACCTCACCGAGAGCACCATCGAGGCCAACAGCCGCCTGTTCGACAACATCGATGACGTGCCGCGCCAGGCCTACACCATGGGCATCCAGACCATCATGAACGCCTACATGGTGCTCGTGATCGCCAATGGCGAGAAGAAGGCTCAGGCCGTGCACGATATGTGCTTCGGTCCCATTCAGCCTTCCTGCCCGGCGTCTATCCTGCAGCTGCACCCCAACTGCGTGGTCATCGCCGACGACGCGGCCCTGTCGCTCTGCAAGTAATCGTTGCTCCATTGTCCCTGGGCCTCGGCTGCGCGCCGAGGCCCTTTTTAACCGCCCCGACGCCTGAACGCCTGCGGGCGAATGACGGGAACTACTTCATCCGGGCATTGAGCTCGCCGGCGAGTTCGTTGAGCGAGATGCCATAGCGTTCGAGGGTCACGAGCAGGTGATATACCAGGTCGCCCGCCTCATAGCGAATGTGATCGTGATCGCGATCCTTACAGGCCATGATGATTTCGCTGGCCTCCTCGGCGAGCTTTTTAAGCAGCTCGTCCTCGACATCCGTGAGCAGGCGTGCCGTATAGCTCTCCTGAGGAGAGACATCGCGGCGCGCGTGGATGGTAGCGGCCAGCCCCTCGAGGGTCTCGCCGATGTTACCGGGTTGTACGTTGGCGGTTCTGACTCCCATGTTGGTCTCCTGTTCGATGATGCGATGACGTGGGACGGTGGTTCGCCGTTGCGCCGCGCCGACGGATGACGTTATTCCGCCTCGAGCGCGTTGAAGAAACAGGTTCGGTTTCCGGTATGGCACGCGGGGCCGGGCGAGTCGACGAGCGCGAGCAGCGTATCGGCGTCGCAATCGGCTCGCAGCTCGATTACAAGCTGCATGTTGCCGCTGGTAGCGCCCTTGTTCCAGAGCTCCTGCCGGCTGCGGCTCCAAAACCAGGTGGTGCCCGTCTCGAGCGTGAGGCGCACCGACTCTCGGCTCATCCAGGCGACCATGAGCACCTCGCCCGTATCGTGCTGCTGCACCACGCAGGTGATGAGGCCACGGTCGTCAAATCGCAGGTCATCGATGTTCATCAGAAGTCCAATCTCACGGGAATGCCCTGGGCGGCCATGTATTCCTTCACCTGGCGGATCGAATAGGTGCCAAAGTGGAAGACGCTTGCGGCGAGTACGGCGTCGGCCTCGCCCTCGAGTACGCCCTCGGCGAAGTGCTCGAGCGTGCCCACGCCGCCTGAGGCGATGACGGGAATGGACACCGCGCGTGCCACGGTACGGGTGAGCGCTAGATCGAACCCGGCTTTCGTGCCGTCGCGGTCCATGCTGGTGAGCAAGATCTCACCAGCCCCGCGGCGAGCCGCTTCCTCTGCCCAGGCAACGGCATCGATGCCAGTGGGGGTGCGTCCACCGGCAAGGTACACCTCCCACCGATCGGCACCGGGCGCTCCGGGCTTGCCCACGCGCTTGGCATCGATCGCCACCATAACGGCTTGGCTGCCGAATGCGGCCGCGGCTTGCGTGATGAGATCGGGGTCGCGCACCGCAGCCGAATTAACCGAGACCTTGTCGGCGCCGGCGGCAACCATGGTGCGCATGCCGGGAAGGTCGCGGAATCCGCCGCCCACGGTGTAGGGGATGGCGAGTTCGGCGGCGGCGTGGGCAGCCATGTCGATAGTCGTGACACGGTTGTCGCTCGTGGCGGTGATGTCGAGGAAAACCACCTCGTCGGCACCCTCACGGTCATAGGCGGCGGCGAGCTCGATGGGATCGCCGGCGTTGCGTAAGTCGACGAAGTTCACGCCCTTGACCACACGCCCGTCGCTCACATCAAGACAGGGGATAACACGTTTGGTGAGCATGATCTACCTCCCAGTCGCCGCATCGAGCGCCTGATCGAGCGTGAAGGAGCCTTCGTACAGGGCGCGTCCGGTAATGGCTCCCTCGATGACTTCCGGTCCGGCGGCGGCAAGGGCCCGTATGTCCTCAAGTGTCGAGATGCCGCCCGAGGCGACTACGGGAAATCCGGCCACCCTGGCGACCGAGCGATACGCATCGACATCGATGCCCGTCTGCATGCCATCGCGGGCAATATCGGTGAACACGAGGTGCTTGAATCCCAGCGAGGCGAGTTCGGACACGACTTCGTCGCGACTGCGCCCAACACCGTCGCGCCAGCCGTTGACCTTGACCTGCCCGTCGCGGGCAGCGACGTCTGCAACGAGCAACTCTCCAAGTCCACGCGCTGCGACCTCGGCAAACCCGGGTTCAGTGACCAAGACGGTGCCGAGGGCGATGCGCTTGGCACCCGCCGCGGCGAGCTGGTCGATGCGTGCGAGGGAGCGGACGCCGCCGCCGACGTCGATCGATAGCCCCTCTATGGAGCAAATCGAGCGAATCGCGCGCATATTCGCGGCGCATGCGCCGTCGTCTTCGCCGAACGCCGCGGAGAGGTCGACGACGTGGATCCACTGCGCGCCCGCTTGCGAGAAGTCGCGTGCGATGGCGACGGGGTCGTCGGAATAGACCTTCATGCGGCTGCGGTCGCCTCGTTCGAGACGTACGACCTTACCGTCAATCAGGTCGATGGCGGGAAAGAGGATCACGAGGGGCCTCCTCGGTAGAGGGTGGATGATGCGGTGCGGGCGTGGTGGGGTGCGACGCAGGGGGATGCGGTGCGGGCGATGCGAAGAGGTGTAACTCCCGGGGCACGCTGTGAGCTCCTAGGAGCACAGGCGCACGAAGTTGCGAAGAATCGTGTGCCCATGCGCGGAGGACTTCTCGGGGTGGAACTGGCAGCCGAAGACGCTGCCGCGCGCCGCAACGGAGGCGAAGTTGCGTGCATAGTGCGTGACGCCCGCCACGTCGTCCTCATCGACGTCGGCCCCGAGGGCATAGGAGTGGGTAAAGTAGACATTCGACCCCTCGGCGAACCCCTCCAGCAAGGGGCACGGGCGCCCGTGCCCGGTCAGGTGCACCTGATCCCAGCCCACATGGGGAACCTTGAGACGCGCCGATTCGAGCCGCGTGCAACTGCCGGGAAGCACGGCGAGCCCGCGCACCCAGCGCGTCCCGTCGGCCTCGAAAATCGAACCGGCGTCGAGGCCCGTGCCGCGGGGGTCGGGTGCGGGGACGGTTGGCGCGTCTGCGGGAACGCCCTCGTCACCGCGTTCGAAAAGTAACTGCAGCCCCAGGCATATGCCTAAAAACGGCGTGCCCTTGCCGCCGTGTGTGGCTTCGATCACGGCGCGGTCCTGACCGTGTTCGGCCATGTACGAGATCGCGTCGTAAAACGAGCCGACGCCCGGCAGGACGATGCCATCGGCGCTCGCGATCGCATCGGGGTCATCGGACGCGAAGGCATGCGCCCCCGCGCGCGTGAGCCCGCGCACGACGCTCGACAGATTGCCTTTGTGGTAGTCGACCACCACGATGCTCGGTTCGTTCACGGATGCCTCCCTTACAGCGAGCCCTTGGTGGAGGGCACGCCGTTCACGCGGGGGTCGAGTTCGCAGGCGTAGCGCATCGCGCGGCCAGCCGCCTTGAAGGCTGCCTCGATGATGTGGTGCGAGTTCGCTCCGGCGAGCTCGCGTACGTGCAGCGTCACGCGCGCGTCGCGGGCGAAGGCGTAGAAGAACTCGACGGCGAGCTCGGTGTCAAAGGAGCCCACGCGCTCGGTGGGAATGGGAAGGTCGCAGTACGCCTGCCCGCGCCCCGAAATATCAACGGCCGCCTGGACGAGCGTCTCGTCCATGGGTATGCACACGTCGGAAAAGCGCGTGATGCTCGCTTTGTCTCCGAGCGCCTGGGTGAATGCCTGGCCGAGCACGATGCCGGTGTCCTCGACGGTGTGATGTGCGTCGACCTCGATGTCTCCTGTGGCACGGACGGTGAGATCGAATAGGCCATGGCGCCCGAAGGCGTTGAGCATGTGGTCGAAGAACGGTACCCCGGTATCGATTGAGCAGGTGCCGGTGCCGTCAAGGTCAAGCTCGACGGTGATGTCGGTTTCCCCGGTGACGCGCGTGACGACGGCGCGGCGGTTGGCGGAATCGGTCATGGCGATCGGTCCTCCTTAAGGTAGAAGTTCGGTCAGCGCCGCGATGACGGCGTCGTTTTCCTCGGGCGTTCCCACGGTGATGCGCAGGCAGTCCTCAAGACCGGCCGCGGAGCTGAAGTCGCGCACGAGGATTGAGTACTCGTCGCGTAGGCGGTTGCGGATGACGGTGGCGCCTGCCATGCGCACCAAAAGGAAGTTCGCGCTGCTCGGCCATACGGTGATGCCGGGGAGTTCCTCGAGGGCACGCTGCAGCCGTGCGCGTTCGGTGACGATGGAGGCGGTGAGCGGCTCGAGGGCGCCGCGCTTCCGCACAAGGGCGAGTGCGGCTGCCTGTGTGAGGACGTTGACGGAGTAGATCTGGCGCACGGCGGAGAGCGCGTCGATGATGTCCGTGGCGGCCATTACGTAGCCGCAGCGCGTCCCGGCCGCACCGTAGGCCTTGGAGAGCGTGCGCAGGATGACGAGGTTGTCGAGGTGCGCGAGGAGGGGCAGGGCCGAGGCATCCTCACCGGCGAACTCGATATACGCCTCATCCACCATCACCAGACCGTGGCACGCGTGGCAGACGCGCTCGATGAGGCCGAGGTCGGCCAGGTCGCCGGTTGGGTTGTTGGGCGAGGTGACAATCACGAGGTCACAGGTGCGCGCGCAGGCGAGCAGCGCCTCCTCGTCCAAGGTGAGCGTGCGTGGATCGCGGCCCGCAGTGCGGACATTCGTCTCGGTGAGCTGGGCGAAGAACGCGTACTCCGAGAAGCATGGCGGGCAGATGAGGACGGAGCGATTCCGGCCGCCGAAAGCGAGCAGGAAGTTATAGAGAAGCTCGTCGCCGCCGTTGCCCACGCAGACCTGGGCGCGCGAGACGTCGTTCACGGCGGCAATCTCGTCACGTAGCGCATCCGACATGGGGTCGGGGTAGCGATTGAGCGGGGTCGCGGCGAGTACCTCATCCACGGCCTCGCGGACGCTCGCCGGCAGGGGGTGGGTGTTCTCGTTTGCGGAGAGGTTGATGCGTGTGGCCGTGAAGTTCGGATCGTACGGTTCGATGGAGCGCAGGTGCGGCTGCATGAGGCGTTGGACGCGGGTGGAGAGCTCTGCCACGGTTACCTCACCTCCCCTTGAGCGGTGGGGCGTCCGACGCCGGACGCCACCGTTGCGGCATCGTCGGCGGGCCAGGCGATGGCGGTGAGGTCCGCTTCGGCGAGGACCTTGGTCGCCACGGCAGGGGCGCCCTCGTCGATAAGGCGGCGGCGCAGCCCCGCGGAGAGCGCGTGCGCCCACAGGCCCTCGGCCTGCGCCATGGTCTGGGTGGCGGGGGCGTCGGCGAGTAGGCCCTGCGGCGTGTAGCAGATGACTGACGAGCTCGTAACGAAGTCGTCGACGGACAGCGGGCTGGAGAACTGCGCGGTGCCACCGGTGGGCAGGGTGTGGTTGGGTCCCGCCACGTAATCGCCCAGCGGCTCGGAACTCCAAGCGCCCACGAAGATCGCACCCGCGTTGCGGATGGAGCCGACGAGCCCGAGGGCATCGGCGCAGTGGAGCTCGAGGTGCTCGGGGGCGATGGTATTCACGGCGTCAATCGCAGTCGCGAGATCGGGCGCGATTACGATGGTCCCCTGGTCGGTGAGGGAGGTGCGGGTGATTTCGGCGCGCGGGCTTTGGGCGAGAAGGACCTCGAGCGCCGCCTCGACACCGCGCGCGAGCTCGGGGCTCTCAGTTACGAGGTAGCACGCCGCCAGCGGATCGTGCTCGGCCTGGGCCATGAGATCGGCGGCGACCACGGCTGCCTCGGCGCTCGCATCGGCGAGCACGCAGACCTCGGAGGGGCCCGCGATCATGTCGATGCCCACATCGCCCGAGACAAGGCGTTTCGCGGCTGCCACGTAGGCGTTGCCCGGCCCCGTGATCTTCTCCACGCGCGGGATGCTCTCGGTGCCGTAGGCGAGCGCGGCGACGGCCTGGGCTCCGCCCACCAGGTAAATCTCGTCGACGCCGGCGACTTTGGCCGCGGCGAGCGTGGCGGGCGAGATCCCTCCGTCGCGCTGGGGAGGCGTGGCCATCACGACGCGTTCCACGCCGGCGACCTTGGCGGGAATGGCGTTCATCAGCACGGTCGAGGGGTACTGGGCGCGTCCGCCGGGGACGTAGATGCCGGCGGCGCGCACGGGCGTCACCTGCACGCCGAGCAGCGTGCCGTCCGCGCGCGTGGTGAACCATGACTGGCGGACCTGGCGCTGGTGGAAGTCGCGGATCTGCGCGGCGGCCTTCTCGAGGGCAGCGATGAGGGACGCATCCACCTGCTCGAGGGCGGCGTCGATGCGCTCCTGCGGCACGCGGAAGTCGGTGAGGTCGACACCATCGAACTCGGCGGCGTACCGACGCAGGGCGGCGTCGCCCTCCGCACGCACAGTGTCGATGATGTTCGCGGCAGCTTGGGTGATCTTTGCCGAGACGGCGCCCTCGCGCCCAAGGTTGGATACGGTGAGACGCTCGCCGGGGAGCAGGATGACGGTGTTCATATGCGGGCCTTTCTGGGGCTGGAGCGCGGAGGGGTCCGATGGGCCGATGCTCCGAGTCGATGGGGGAGGGGTGGGAACTCAGCGTGCGTATCGAGCGTGTTGACGGCCTTAATGCGCGTCGTCGCAGGCGCTCTCGTCGCGCCAGGCAGCGAGACGCCGGGCGAGCTCACGCACACGCGGGTCGAGTCGTGCGCGGCCGGGATTCGCGAAGAAGCGTGCGGTGCAGGTCATGAGTTCGCCGGTGATCACGAGGTCGTTCTCGCGCAGGGTCGTACCGGTGGCGGTGATGTCGACGATGCGATCGGCGAGTCCCACGATGGGACCGAGTTCGATATTACCGTGCAAGGCCACCACCTCGGCATTCACGCCGCGTTCCTCGTACCAGGCGCTCGCGATGCGCGGGTACTTGGTTGCCACGCGTAGGCATCCGCGCCGGGCATAGGAGCGCTTGGTCGCTTCGGCGCGTCCCGCTGGTTCGGCTTCGATGAATCGGCAGGCTCCATACGCCAAATCGACGAGTTGCAGCAGGTCGAGGTCCGCCTCGATGAGCGAGTCGCGTCCGCAGATGCCGCAGTCGGTCCCTCCGAGCGCGACGAAGGCGGGGGCGTCCGTGGCACGCACGATGACGAGCTCGACCGGGCCGATCGCGCCCTCGCCCTCGCGCGTATCGCGCGTGCGTATGATCAGGTGACGTCCGGGGTTGCGCAGCCCGCTCGCGTCGATGCCGACGGCTTCGAGTGCGGCGATGGTGTCGTCCTTCAACGAGCCCTTGGGCACGGCGATGCGCAGGGGCGCCTGCTCGTCGTCCGTCTCGGATGCGTTGGGACCCGTGGTGGCGGCAGAGTCGGGGCGCGCGGCGTCTGCCGATCCACCCACGCGGATATCGCTGCACGGCGCCTGCTCGGCTTGTGCCTCCAACACCTCGGTGAGGCGTTCGAGTGAGAACGCGAAACCCGCGGCTGCCGCACCCTGCTCAAGGGCGGCGTCGAGCACCGCGTCGTAACGGCCACCCGACCCCACGGGATCGGCGAGGTCGCCTGCGTAGGCTTTGAGCACCAGCCCGGTGTAGTAGCCAAACGAGCTCATGAGGGAGAAATCGAAGGAGAGGTGGCTCGCCAGCTCGGCGTTGCGCGAGGTCAGGCGCTGGACGAGCGATCGCAGCTCCGTCGTCGTGGAGGTGGTGGAGCCGGCGGCGCGCAATAGGGCGTCAACACGGTCGAGCGCCTCGGGGCCACCCGTGATGCGGGGCAGCTCGCGCATGGCGCACTGGAGCGCGACGGGTAGGTCGCTCGTGGCGGCGAGCTCGTCAAGGTCGATGTAGTTGTTGGCGTGGACGAGCGCGAGCGCCTCGTTGGCGAGTGCCTCATCGACGCCGAGCTCGAGGAGGGCCTGATAGGGAACGACGCTGCCGCAGACGAGCTGCCAAGAATTGAGCCCCAGGTCATCGAGTGCTTCGGCGGCGATGAGGGTCATCTCGGCGTCCGCGGCGTCCCCGCCCTCGCCTACGAGTTCATACCCGAGTTGGGTGAATTGGCGCGCCCGTGCGGTGCCGCGGGGCTGCTGACGCACGACGGGGGCCTCGTAGCGCAGGCGCAGCGGCAGGTCACGCTCGCTCATGCGCGCGGCGATGGCGCGGACCACCGAGGTCGTGTTGTCCGGTCGCACGGCGAGTAGGGCGCCGTTGTCGTCGAAGAGATTGAACGGTGCATCGGAACTCCAGGCGTTGGCTTCGCCGACGCTCGCCGATTCGATGAGGGGCGTTTCGATGGGGCGGTAGCCATGGTGCACGAGGCGGGCCTTCACCGTCGCGAAGATATGCTCGCGCATCTCCGCCTCGTCGGGCAGGATATCTCTGAATCCGCGCGGTGTCGTTGCCATACCGTCCCTCTCTCATCATATGGGTGTCTGTTGTCTTCGTGCGGACACTTTAGCATGATGGAGTGCGCGAGAGAGCGCTGCACCCAACTCTTAACATGCAAATTGGTGCAATTGGGGACGGGTGCAAAATCCACCATAAAATGTACCATGGGGGCCTAGGCGAACGCCTCGCAGTGGAAATCCGCTGCATAATGCTCCATGACGCCCACGACGACCCGGATCGCCCTCGTATGCCGCTACAATACGAGCGGTTCAAATCACGTCATATCGAACGGCGCGTCTCAAACGCGTCGCCACGTCAGAAAAGGACGCACGCGCCCATGGCATCTTACGCCCCGCAGATTTCCTCCCGTCGCACGTTCGCGATCATCTCGCACCCCGACGCCGGCAAGACCACCCTCACCGAGAAGCTCCTGCTCTACACCGGCCAGGTTCAGAGTGCCGGCTCGGTCAAGGGCAAGCAGAATTCCCGTCATGCCGTCTCCGACTGGATGGACATCGAGAAGCAGCGCGGCATCTCCGTTACCTCCTCGGTGCTGCAGTTCACCTATGGCGGCTGCTGCGTGAACATCCTCGACACTCCCGGCCACCAGGACTTCTCCGAGGACACGTATCGTACGCTCATGGCCGCCGACGCCGCGGTCATGGTCATCGACGGCGCCAAGGGCGTCGAGGCCCAGACCAAGAAGCTCTTCCGCGTCTGCGCCATGCGCGGCATCCCGATCTTCACGTTCGTGAACAAGATGGACCGCGAGACGCGCGACCCGTTCGACCTCATGGAGGAGGTCGAGAACGTGCTCGGCATCCGCACGTACCCCATGAACTGGCCCATCGGCAACGGCCGCGATTTCCGCGGCGTGTTCGACCGCGCGAGCCGCCATGTCCTTGCCTTCGAGGGCGACGGTCGCGCCAACGGCACTAAGAAGGTGGACGAGGTCGAGGCCACGCTCGGCGACGCCGCGCTGACCGAGCTCATCGGCGAGCACAACCACAACAACCTGATGGACGATATCGAGCTACTCGACGGCGCCGACTCCGAGTTCGATCTCGATGCGGTGCTCACCGGCAAGCTCTCGCCCGTGTTCTTCGGCTCGGCACTCACCAACTTCGGCGTGGAGCCCTTCCTCAAGGACTTCCTGCGCCTGGCTCCCGGCCCCGGTGCGCACACCGACGCGCTCACCGGCGAGCCCGTGGAGCCCACGCGGGAGGACTTCTCCGGCTTCGTCTTCAAGATTCAGGCGAACATGGACAAGAACCATCGCGACCGCATCGCCTTTGTGCGCATCTGCTCGGGCAAGTTCGAGCGTGGCATGGAGGCCATGCACGTGCAGGGCGGCCGCAAGATCAAGCTGGCCACGGGCACGACCATGATGGCCGACGACCGCGCCATCGTGGACGAGGCGTACGCGGGCGACATCGTCGGCCTGTTCGACCCCGGCATCTTCTCCATCGGCGACACCATCTGCACGGGCAAGAAGCCGGTGCAGTTCGCTGGCATCCCCACGTTCGCGCCCGAGCTCTTCGCGCGCGTCACGCAGGTGGACACCTTGAAGCGCAAGCAGTTCGTCAAGGGCATGGAGCAGCTCGCACAGGAGGGCGCCATCCAGATTTTCCGCGAGCTCGGCGCCGGCATGGAGTCGGTCATCGTGGGCGTGGTGGGCACCCTGCAGTTCGAGGTGCTCGAGCAGCGCCTCAAGAGCGAGTACCACGTCGAGGTGCGCCGTCAGCCGCTGCCCTACACCGACATCCGCTGGATCGTGAACGAGCCCGGCACCATCGACATCCCGGCGCTCTCCCTCACGCGTGACACGCTGCGCGTCGAGGACATGCGCGGCGGCAAGCTGCTGCTGTTCACGAGCCCGTGGAACATCGATTGGGCCACCGACCACAACAAGGAGCTCAAGCTTTCCGAGTTCGGCAACGTGGAGTTCTAGGCAAGACGGGCTGCCGGGGGAGATCGGCGGCCCGTCGTTTTTTGGCAATGGGCACGTTGAGGGCGACGTGGCTCTATACGAAGTAGGCATCGGCCATGGCTGCAAGTACCGCCGGCAGCATGTTCGCCACGCGGAACGTCTTTCCCCAGATGAGGGTGCCGAGTCCGATCATGGGGCGCCCCTAGCGCGCGTCCGCGTCCGGCAGCTCCGGCGCGCGGATCCCGGTCAGGCGTTCGAAGAGGGCCGTGCAGCCCTCGATGACGTCGCGGTACGTGGCGTCGAAGTCGCCGGTGTACCACGGGTCGGCCACATCGCCGGGGCGCGCGGCCCAATCGAGCAGGCGCGTGATCTTGCCGTCGGGGTCTTCGCCAAAGATGCGATGCAGTCCGCGTGCGTTCTCGGCGTCCATATAGATGATGTGGTCCCACTCGCCATACTCCGCACGGCGCACCTGGCGCGCGCGGTGAGATCCCACGGGGACCCCGACTTCCCGCAGCTTTCCCACGGTGCCGCGATGTGGCGGGTTGCCGATCTCCTCGCGCGAGGTGGCGGCGGAGTCGACGGTGAAGTCATCCTGGAGCCCCGCGCGCCGCACGAGCTCCTCGAACGCGAATTGTGCCATGGTGGAACGGCAGATGCTCCCGTGGCAGACAACAGGATGCGATGCATTCCGCACAGACCTTTCGAGCGAGTGATATCCCGGCACAGCATAGCAGAGTGGGGTTGGGGAGCATGGCACGCGTTGACATGCAATCTGCCATCCTGCGATGTGCGGGAGGGGAGAGCACCGACCTCGCCGTTGTCTGGGCGATGCGTAGTGATTGCATGTGGCGTCCGGCCGGTCGGGTAGGATGTAATGCCTAACCGATTTTGATGGGAGAGTGCCTGCATGGCTGAAACGAACAACGTCGACGTTGCCGCCATCATGAATATGGTCGCTGCGCTGAGCCCGGAGGGCAGCGGCGTGCGCAAGGACGTGCCCGCCGAGTCCGGGGTCTCGGCAGAGCTGGAAAGGGCCAAGGCCGAGTATGCGGCCGCGACCTCCTCGGCGGTGCGCCCCGTCCCCTCGACGCCGTTGGGCTCCGCGGGCTCGCTCACGGCGGACGACGTGGCGGACGCCCCCGCGGCCTCGCGTCGCGTCGAGCCCTCCGCCGAGGAGCTCGCCGCGCGCCACAAGCGCATCGTGGCTGCGCTCGCCGCCGAGTTGGGCCAGCCCGCCGCGCGCGTCGAGTCCGTCATCGCCCTCATCGACGAGGGCGCCACGATTCCGTTCATCGCCCGCTACCGCAAGGAGGCCACGGGCGGCATGGACGACGTCGCGCTCCGCGCGCTCGACGACCGCCTGTCCTACCTGCGCAACCTCGAGCAGCGCAAGTCCGACGTCATCGCGGTGATCGACGGCCAGGGCAAGCTCACCGAGGAGCTTCGCGAGAGCATCGAAGAGGCGCCCACCCTCCAGCGCGTTGAGGATCTCTACAAACCCTTCCGCAAGAAGCGTGCCACCCGCGCGTCCAAGGCGCGCGACGCAGGCCTCGAGCCGCTTGCGAACCTCATCCTCATGCAGCCCGCGCAAGGGGCCGAGCCGCTCGCGGCGGCCGCGGGCTACGTCAACGCCGAGGGAGGCTTCGCCACGGCGGAGGCCGCGCTCGCCGGTGCGCGCGACATCGTGGCGGAGCTCGTGGCGGAGGACCCCGAGAACACGGCGGACCTGCGCGAGTACACGCACAAGACGGCCGCCATCGAGTCGGAGGCCGTCGATGCGGACGAGAAGACTCCGTACGAGCCCTATTACGAGTTCTCCGAGGCGGCCCGGTCCATCCCCAACCACCGCATCCTCGCCATCAACCGCGGTGAACGCGAGGGCAAGCTGCGCGTACGCGTGCGCGTGGACGGCGAGGCGGCCGCCGAGCGCCTGCAGCGCCGGTATCCGCGTCGTCGCGGGCCGTTCGCGGGGGAGCTCAACGCCGCCATCGCCGACGGATACAAGCGTCTCATGGCCCCCTCACTCGATCGCGAGCTACGCGTTGACCTCACCATGCGCGCGCAGGAGGACGCCATCAAGGTCTTTGCCAAGAACACCGAGGGCTTGCTGCAGCAGCGTCCCGTCCGCGGTGCCCGCGTGATCGCGCTCGACCCCGGTTACCGGGCGGGCTGCAAGGTCGCCGTGCTGGACGAGTACGGCAAGCTCCTCGACCACACGATCTTGTACCCCACGCCGCCGCGACGCGATGTCGCGGGCACCAAGCGCGAGCTGCTGCGCCTCACGCGCAAGCACCGCGTCAACACCATCGTGGTGGGCAACGGCACGGCGAGCCGCGAGACCGAGGAGGTCGTGGCGGCGTTCATCGCCGAGTCCGCGCCCGAGCTGCGCTACACCATCGTGAACGAGGCGGGCGCGTCGGTGTACTCGGCCTCCAAGCTGGCGAGCGAGGAGTGCCCCGACCTCGACGTGACCACGCGCGGCGCGATGAGCCTGGGCCGCCGCCTGCAGGACCCGTTGGCGGAACTGGTCAAGATCCCGCCGCAGTCCATCGGCGTTGGCCAGTACCAGCACGACCTCGACCAGGGTGAGCTCGGACGCGCTTTGGGCAACGTGGTCGAGAATGTGGTCAACCGCGTGGGTGTCGACGTGAACACTGCGAGCGCGAGCCTACTGGGGTACGTCTCGGGCATCACGCCGGCGGTCGCCAAGAACATCGTCGCCTATCGCGAGGAGAACGGCGCGTTCACCGATCGTCGCCAGCTCAAGAAGGTCCCCAAGCTCGGACCCAAGGCGTATCTCAACGCGGCGGGCTTCATGCGCATCACCGGCGGTAAGAACCCGCTCGACGCCACGAGCGTGCATCCCGAGAGCTACGAGGTCGCGGGCGAGCTGCTGCGCCGTGCGGGGGTGGCGCCGAGTGCGCTCGCCGCTGGCGGCGTGCCCGGCATCGGGGTCAAGATCGGCAACCTGGGTGCGGTCGCGGCCGAGCTCGGCTGCGGCGTGCCCACCCTGCGCGACATCGTGGCTGAGCTCGAGAAGCCCGGCCGCGACCCGCGCGACGACGCCCCGGAGGTCGTGTTCTCCCAGGCGGCGCGCAGCATCGAGGATCTCGAGGTGGGCATGGAGCTCAAGGGCACCGTGCGCAACGTGGTGGACTTCGGCGCCTTCGTGGACATCGGTGTGCACCAGGACGGTCTGGTGCACATCTCCAAGTTGGCGAGCCGCTTCGTGAAGCACCCGAGCGAGGTCGTCGCCGTGGGCGACACCGTGACCGTGTGGGTCACCGGCGTGGACCGCGCTCGCAAGAAGATCTCCCTCACCATGGTCGAGGGGCGTATGGATCGGTAGGGTTTAGCGACATGTGGCATTTGGGGGGCACGCGCATTTTTGCACATTGGAAACGCGTGGCGCGTTGGGGGCGGGCGCATTTTGCGTGCCTGACGCGGGTGCGCCCTCCCTGGCTGCGCGTTGCGTGCGTTGCCGCACGCTAGATGCTCGCGTTCCGCCGCAATTCCGGGCCTCGCAGATGGGTTCTCGAGCTTTTTCGTATCGGAAATCGGAATTCGCGAGTACAAGGCATTTTCGATCGACTTTGACCTGCGCTTTTATGAGTCAAAGGGAACGGTATACTTCGGCTTCGCTTGAATCGATACGAAAAAGCTCAACTTCGTTTTTCCAAGGGTCGCTTCGTTGCTCGACGCGCCGCTCTTTACGCTTGACGGAGGTACAAAATGCCGAAGGGCGGGATTTCCAGCGTCCCGTGAAGGTCGAGCCTGGCGTTAGCGCTAGGCTCGGGGTGCGCATCGTCCTCGGCCGCGGCTGCGTGTTGCCCGGTATCGGGCTCGGGGCGCACGTCTGCCCCGGTTGCGGGTTGTTCGCCATCGTGCTCAGGACGTGTGTCGGGTGAGGTCGCGGACGGTGCGGCGCTCGCAGTTGGGGAGCTCGCCTCGCACGAGACGAGGACATCGAATGATCCTTGTAGGCAGCCATCGTTGAAAGTGAACGGCGCGTCATCCGCATTCACGGCCACGAGCACATGCTCGGCCGCCGCCCCGTCCGCCGCACCGACGCAACGCTCGAACAGCAGCTGCTTGTTGGTGATGATCACGTTGCGGTAGCCTCCGTGGCAGAGCGCCCGCGACTCGCGGCGCACGTGGTTGAGACGGTTGATGAACGCGGTGAGCTCGTTGGGGCCCGTGCCGCCGTCCCATCCGGCGACCGGGGCGTCGAGCGCCTCGGCCGCGGGCGCGCCGATGGCGGGCCTCAGCTCCACGTCTGCTAGGTACCCGATGCCCTTGGTTCCCAGCTGCCCCCACTCGCTACCGTAATACAGGCACGGGATACCCGGCATGCCGAACAAGACACCGTATGCCGGAGCGAGGTGGCGCTTCTCGGTGAGGATGCTCGCAAGGCGCGAGACGTCGTGGTTGTCGGCGAAATTCACCAGGTGCTTGCCGCGGTAGATGCACCACGGGTCGCCGCCGAACTGGCGGTGCAGAGAGTGGGCGATCTCGAACATGTTCATGGAGTTGAAGCTCGAATACAGCCCCTTGTAGCACTCGTAGTTCGTGCAGGAGTTGAGCATCTCATCGTTCACGATGAGGTTGTAGTCACCGTGCAGTACCTCGCCGATGAGCGGAAACCCGTCGCCCGGGGCGCCGTCAAAGCGCGGTTCGGCGCCCAGTTCGTCCGCGAGCCCGCGTAGTTGCTTCACGAAATCGTGGTCGAGGCTATAGGCCACGTCCAGTCGCAGTCCGTCCACGCCCAGCTCGCGCTTCCACATGCGCACCGCATCGAGGAGGTAGTCGACGACCTCGGGGTTGCGTAGGTTGAGCTTGACGAGGTCCTGGTTGCCCTCCCAGCCCTCATACCAAAATCCGTCACCGAAGTGCGTGTCGCCGTCGAAGCTGATGTTGAACCAGTCCTTGTACGGCGAGTCCCAGCGGCGCTCGCGCACATCCCGGAACGCCCAGAAGTTGCGCCCTACGTGGTTGAACACGGCGTCGAGTATCACGCGGACGCCGCATGCGTGTAGAGCGTCGACCACGCGGGCGAAGTCCTCGTTCGTGCCCAGCCGGTAGTCGATTTCGCGCAGGTCACGCGTGTTATAGCCGTGCGTGTCGCTGGCAAAGACGGGGTTGAGCAGAATGGCGCCCACGCCGAGCTTTCCCAGGTACGGGGCCCATTCGATGAGCGAGCGCACGCGGTGCAGGGAGCGTTCGCGCTCTTGGCCCTCGGCGTCGTCGACGGCGGGCGCGTCGAATGGGCAGTCAAGCATGCCCAGCGGATACATCTGGTAGAGCGTTGTGTCGAAAACCCACATGACAAGGCCCCTCGGAAAGCGTGGTCGAGTGTTGCGCCGACGGAGGTGCCAAGAGGGCGCAGGTCTCAGCATACCGCGTGGCGGGCATTTGCAGGCGAGTGGCTCGGTAGGCGGTTCAGCTGCTGCGGAAGTGGGCACCTCGCAGACGGGGGCTCGCAGCCGATTGCGGCAGGATGCGTGTATCCGCTGTTGAATCCGAGCGGCTGGTTGAAAAATGTGAGAAACCATGGGATTGTAACTGGCTTAACGTTTCAAACCCATGATTTCTCACATAAATGGGGTTGGTAATGTGATTTATCATGGGTTTGAAATCCGGTGCGGTTTTTCAAACCTATGGTTTCTCACATTGCAGAAGAGAGATGCCGCCGCGTTTTCTTTACCGCGTTCTCTTTGTCCAATACCTAGAGTCGTCCCATGATGGCATGACCTATGAAGAGAATGACGCCCAGTGCGAAGAGCGGAGCGACTGTGCGCTTGGGGACTTGGTACGGATGCGTGCGCATAAAGCCCGCGCCCGCAATCCGCGCCGCCCCTGCATCTTCGTTCGCGGATTTACCCGAAGAGTCCCCCCGCGACGGACATGAGTGCAATGATCACGCCCACAATCGACTCGCCGCCAAGCACACCGGAGGCGACGATGATGCCAGATTCGTCGTGTGTGGTTTCCTTCGCGTTATCGACCGTACCAGTGCCTGTCTTACCGGCGCTCCGCGCGGAGAGGCGGTCGTATGCCCACTTGACGCATGCGCCGAGTGCGGCGGATATGGTCATATAGAACGGCAGGTACACACCGAGGCCGAGCATCATGGCGGGGATGCCCAGGCAGTGCAGGGCCACGCCGCCTACAAGTCCGATGACGAACGCGCCCACGCTGGGGATGCCCGAAACCATGGTGGCGACCACGCTTGCCTGAGCGGAAACGAACAGCTTGCCCGGCCCGAAGGACTCAGGGCCGTATGCGGACAGCAGCGCCACCATCACCGCTACGGCTATCACCGTGCCGAGCAGGGCCCCGATGGCCTGGCCGATCCACATGGCGCGCGGACTGGTGCCCAGGATGTGCCCGGTCTTGAAGTCGCTCATGACGTCGCCCGCAAGGCCGCACGCAACGGCTACCACGCCGGCGACGAAGAGCAGCTTGACCTGGTTGGTCTCGCCCAGGGCGGCGACGGCGAGTAGCACGATGAGGCCGAAGATCTCCATGGGGTCGATTCCGGTCTGTCCGACCGACTGGGCACTCATGATGGTGGTCACGAATGCGAGCGCCACGACCGCGATGCAGACGATTGGGGAGAGGCCGAGGCCAAAGCAGATAAGAAGCGCCGCCGCCGCGACGAACAGGGCGAGGACACCGCGGTCGCGCGGCGTGACGCCGCCTGCCCCGGACGTCGCACCGGCATCCGTCTCGGCCGCACCCCGATGCCCACGCGTTCCTCTCCAGGCACGCGCGGCCTTGGGCAGGATGTCGTGCACGACGACGCCGAGGCCCGAACCCATCATGAGACCCATGCCAAGGCTCGACACGATGCCCTGCGCGCTTGCCACGTCCCAGAGCCCCGCGGTGCTGCCGCCCACGATGATGCCGAAGTTCGCGATAAGTCCACCGGCGAACCAGAACGCCACGGCGGCACCTCCCACCAGAAAGCCCACGGAGAGCAGCATGGGGGAGTTGTAGATGCCGAACGACACGCCGGGAATGGGCAGGGCGAGCAGCATGGAGGGAATCACGCCCGCCAGGTCGCGCAGCGCGCACCACAGTCCCGCTGCCGCCATGGATCCGAACAGTTTCCTGCCCGTGGCACCGCCTGCACGGCTCGCCATGAGGGTCTCGGCGGCGGCGGTGCCGATGGGGTACTCGAGGTCGGATTCCTCGACGAACCTCTGCCTAATCAGTGCCGTGCACACCAGGCCGAGCAGTGTGCCCGCCAGAGCCACGGCGAGCATCTCGACCCAGCCGGCCTTATCGCCCATGCCGAGCATCCAGATGCCGGGGATGGTGAAGGCCAGGCCACCAGCGACCATGGAGCCTGCCGACATGATGATTTGGGTGACGTTCGCCTCGCTGAGGCTCGTGCGGCCGAGGGCTCGCAGGAGCACCAGGGCGGTAATGGAGGTGAAGATGGTGGGCCACGGCAGCGCTCCCATCTTCAGTGCGGTGTAGACCGACGAAGCCGTGATGATGACGCAGCCGATGCAGCCGATGATGACACCGGCAACGCTGATTTGCCCGCGCCGAGGCGCGCGCTCGTTCGTTCGATTCAATTTGATCTCCCTCGTATATCCGCTCTCCCTCATTGGAGAGTCGGGTTACGGCATTAGGACCGCTATAGTGTAAGCTCGAAAGAGGAAAAAATGCTCGAGAACTTGGAGGGCGTCATGGGTGCCAGCGAGGGTTTTATCGAGGAGTCGACGTCTGTTCGCCCCGCGTTTGCCGAGGGTTGTCTGCTCGCGGTCGACGTGGGCAACACCGTGACCAAGTTCGGCGTATTCGTCGAGGACCGGCTGATGGGCACGTGGGAGATCACCACGCCCGCATCGTGCACGGCGGACGAGGCGTGGGCCCATGCTGCCCGTGCGATCGACATGCTCGACGCGCCCGAGCCCGGCTTTGCGATTCTGTCGTGCGTGGTGCCCAGTTTGAGCGACGTGTGGGACATCGCGTTGGGCAAATTGTGCGGCACGCGTCCCTATGTCGTCGGTCCGGGTATTAAAACCGGTATCCGCATGCGTTATGACGATCCAGCTGAGGTGGGCTCCGATCGCGTGGCGGACGCCGTGGCGGCACGCGAGGCCTATGGGGCGCCCGTTGTGGTGGTCGATCTAGGCACGACGACCAACATCGAGGTCGTGGACGAGTCGGGCGCGTTCGCGGGCGGCATCATCGCGCCCGGCGTGGCCCTGGGCGCCCGGTCGCTCACGTCTGCCGCCGCGCGTCTGCCGATGATCGAGTTGCGTGCGCCCGAGCGGGTTATCGGCCGCAGCACGCGTGCGGCCATGCAGTCAGGTGTGGTGCTGGGCGAGGCGGCGCGCATCGACGGCCTCCTTGACGCCGTGATGGGCGAGCTCGGCTGTGATGCCCCCGTGGTGATTACGGGCGACGGCGCGGCGCGCGTCGCTGCCCTCATCGCCCACGAGGCCACCGTCGACGAGGCCCTCACCCTGCGCGGTCTGCACCTCATCTGGCGTGCGAATCGACGCTAGCTTCAATTAGGTGACAGACGCAGAATTGAGATCCGTGGCTATTTCCATGGCAACGCATTCAAGCGGTTCTTTGGGCGGGCTTGTGTAGAAAAAGGTCGCATCGACGGGGTCTCCGACCTCAAAACCTTCTTGTCCAAGATGGCCTTCCGGCACCTCGAATAAAACGGGTTCATCGCGGAACGGAAACTCGGCAGGATCATGGTCGGTCAATTCTATTGAAGCTCGGGATCTTTCGATGTCGATAGAACGAATTATGCCCGTTGCGCTCGACAGATGAGATGAGCTGCTGTTTACGGGAATCCTGAGGAAAACAAGGGGGATTAAAACGACGCATGCTGCAAACAGGGCGGCTCCAATGCCAAGCGGTCCGATTGTGCGGCGCTGAGTGTCTTCTCGGTCTCCCATGCTCGGATCCCATCTCTAGCTTGGGTTGGGTGCTGTATCTCGGTATCATAGACGGTAATTCGATGTCGAACGCGCCGATGCTCGAGATCGAATGAAGATGTGGAAAACAATCCTCTACACCACATCATAGATGAACGCGCATGAGCTTCACGGGCATTTGTGCCTTGAGATGCGCGTATGGCACATATGACGCGCAGGTTAAATCGTTTGACCAACGCCCTGGGCGCTGTGCGTCGTGAGCGATAATCTCCCCTACGAAAAAATGCGTCGCGTCCGTGGCCTGTCGGTCTTGTCGAGCTTGCGTTGACCCGGATCGCCAAGCATCGCGCAGCATCCGACCTGCCATGCGCCCGCTCGACGCACCCCGACCGCCGCTCAACCCGTAAGGAGCTCTTATGGCCATGCACTTCAAGCGCCTACTGCCCATACCCAAGGACATCCGCGAGGAGATGCCCCTGCGCGCCGACCTCGTCGAGGCCAAGCGTGCATTCGACGCCGAAGTTGCCGCCATCTTTCGCGGCGAGGACAGCCGCCGCGTACTCATCATCGGCCCCTGTTCTGCCGATCGCGAGGACTCCGTGCTCGACTACATGACCCGCTTGGCCGAGTTGCAGGAGCGCGTCCGCGAGCGCTTGCTCATCATCCCGCGCGTCTACACCAACAAGCCGCGCACCAAGGGCACCGGCTACAAGGGCCTGTTGCACAATCCCGACCCGGAGGCCGGCGACGACCTGCTCGAGGGTGTCAAGGCCATCCGCCGCATGCACCTGCGCGTGATCGAGGAGACCGGCTTCTTCACCGCCGATGAGATGCTCTACCCCACGAACTATCAGTACTTGGTCGACCTGCTGTCCTATGTCGCCGTGGGTGCCCGCTCGGTGGAGAACCAGGAACACCGTTTGGTGGCGTCCGGCATTTCGGTGCCGGTGGGCATGAAGAACCCCACCGCGGGCTCCACGAGCGTCATGCTCAACTCCATCTACGCCGCCCAGGCCGAGCAGGGCTTCATCTACCGCAACTGGGAGGTCGATACCCCCGGCAACCCGCTGGCCCACGCCGTGCTGCGCGGCTACATCGGCCTCGACGGGCGCACCTACCCCAATTACCATTACGAGCACCTCGAGCGTCTGGCCGAGCGCTATACCGAGGAGGCCGGCTACGCCAACCCCGGTGTGGTGGTGGACTGCAACCACGACAACTCCGGCAAGCGCCCGCTCGAGCAGCTGCGCATCGCCAAGGAGGTGCTCGACTCCTGCCGCCGCAACGAGGCCATCGACGGTATCGTCCGCGGCTTTATGGTGGAAAGCTACCTGGAGGACGGCAACCAGCCCGTCGACGGCGGCGTGTACGGCAAGTCGATTACCGACCCGTGCATCGGTTGGGAGAAGACCGAGCAGTTCGTGCTCGACATCGCCGAGCGCGCGTAATGCCATCCATCTGCACGTAACGCTCCTGCCCGCGCGTAGCATCGCGGCTACGGTCGGCGTCCCGGTCTGCGCGTAACGCCGTCCGCGTCGCATCTTCGCCGCCTGAGTCGCCCCGCTTCCCGATGGAGGCGGGGCGACTGCTAAAATGGCAGCAGAGATTTGGCAGCGCGGCATGGTTTGGTTGCCGGGCTCTGTACCGGCCGAGCGTCCGCGCCCCCTCGGGCGCGAATCGGACTTGGCCGCACGATTGCGAGGCGCATATGAACGGACTCGATCGCCGCGGCACGGACCGCGACCGCACGCGTGAGCTGGACAAGTATGGGTATGTCGAGGTTGATCGGGGTTTTGACGAGGGGTACCCCGATGGTGAGTCTCGGGACGCCGCATTCATGGATGTCGGGGATCCATCGGGCGCCGCGGCACTTCCCGGTGCATCGATGCCCGACCGTACACGTTGGATTATCACGGCGGCCCTCATCGTCGCTGCGCTCGTGTGCTGGTTCATTCTCCTGCCGCATTTCTCGTCGCCATCGGCACACGCTGATGTGATTGCCACGATCGACGAAAAGATTGACAACGTGCTCACGCTCACGGCGGGTTCGGCGGGCGCTTCGGCTCTCATCTCCGCCATCCCTGGCGATGCGGGATCGCCCATCGCCGACAAGCTCATGGACCTCAGCACGGGCTTTCTCATCGTGCTCGCGGCGCTCTTCCTCGAGAAGTACCTCATCGCCATCTTCAGCGCTGCGGCGCTGGGGCTCGCATTTCCCATCGCGGCGCTGTTCGGCATCGCCGTGGTGTGGCAGTGGGGGCGCAGCCCTTGGGTGAAGATCCCCCTGGGTATTGGTGCCAAGCTGGCGGTTCTCGGTGCCGTTCTGCTGTTGGCGATCCCCACGAGCTCATGGGTGACCAACCGGATCGACGCCACGTATCAGACCTCCATGCAGGAGTCCATCGAGTCGGCGGAAACGCTGGCCGAGGGCGCTGCCGAGGCGGAGAAGAGCGATGAGAAGCAAAACGAGGGCGGTATCCTCGGCTTCTTCCAAGACGCTATCGACACGGTGACGGGCGGGATCTCGAGTGCCGTCGAAGGTGCGCAGGAGTCGCTCAACCAGTTCATCGAGTCGCTGGCGGTTATGCTCGTGACCTCGTGCTTGATTCCAATTCTTGTGCTGCTGTTCTACTTCTGGGTCGCCAAGATTCTGTTGGGCGTGAACATCGACATTCCTGCGACAGCCTCCGCGCTCAGCCCGCGCAAGGTGCGTCGTCGCGTGTCCGGCGCGTTCAAGGGCGGCGACCGCGCATGACGGACCGGCTCTTCGTGGATGGAATTGAGGTTTCGGGCGAGCGGCCGACGGAGGGCGCGGCCCGCATGGGGCTGACGGCGGCAAGCCGGATCGATGATGCGCCCCGCGTGGACGCGCTGGCGGCGGCCGGTCAGGCCGACGGCGTGCCCCGCGTGGACGCATCGGCGATCACGGTCGTGTGCGGGGACGACGCGCTCCGTTCCGAGGCCGAGACCCTCGCGGCGCACCTGGGCGCACCGCTGACGGGGTGCTCGGCCGGTCCCGCGTCGCCGGCCGGCCGGCTATGCCTCAAGGTCTCGCGCGCGGGCCTCGCCCTTGCGCGCGACGGCATGGAGCTCATGCCGGATTTCGCCGAGATGCTGCCCCGCATCAAGCCCGGCGCCCTCCAGCGCGAGATGCTGGTCAAGGCCGCGCGCATCAAGGGCGTCGAGCACCCGCGCGCCGTGGACGCGACCGCCGGGTTGGGTGAGGACTCGTTTTTGCTCTCTGCCGCCGGTTTCGAGGTGACGCTTTGCGAGGCGGACCCCGTGATCGCCGCCTTGCTGGCCGATGCGCTCGCGCGCGCCGCGCGGGACCCGTCGCTGGCCCCGATCGTCGCCCGCATGCGCCTGGTGGAGGGTGACAGCCGCGATACGCTGGCGGCGCTCGCCGCCGAGGGGGCACAGGACCCCGGTGCCCGGCCCGATGTGGTGTACCTCGATCCGATGTTCCCCGGGCGCACCAAGAGCGCTGCGGTCAAGAAGAAGTTCCAGCTCATTCACGGGCTCGAGCGCCCCGCGGATCCGTTGGACGAGGACGCCCTCCTGCGGGCCGCCCTTGCCGCGCGCCCGCGCAAGATCGTGGTCAAGCGCCCCGTCAAGGGCCCGCACCTCGCGGGCGTCAAGCCCAGCCACAGCATCGCGGGCAAGGCGGTGCGTTACGACTGCATCGTCCCTCCGCGCTGACGCACCTCGTATAATCAGCGTATCTGAGTCGATGACGATGCCCGAGGGGGAGTCCGGTCAATGCGAGCCATCAAGCGCATCAACAACAACGCCGCCATCTGCGTGGACGGCAGCGGGCGCCAGCTGATCGCCCTGGGCCGCGGCGTGGGGTTCGGCGACATGCCGCGCGAGGTCTCGCTCAAGGACGTGAAACGCACGTTTTACGGCGTGGACCCCAAGTACCTCTCGTTCATCGACGAGGTCGATCCGGATATCCTGGAGTTTTCCGCCCAGTTCGCCGACATCGTGACGCAGCAGCTCTCCTATGAGCTCAGCTCCAACCTGCCCATCACGCTCGCGGACCACATCCAGTTCGCCATCAAGCGCGCCCGCGAGCACATGGTCGTCTCCATGCCGCTCGCGGTTGATGTCGAGCAGGCGCATCCCGTCGAGTATCGCCTGGCCGAGATCGCGCTCAAGGGCATTCAGCGCACCTTTGGCGTCCGCATGCCAAAAGGCGAGGCGGCGGGCATCGCCCTGTCCATCGTGAGCTCCGCCGTGGGGAGCAGTGCCCGCACCGCGGAGCTGAGCGAGCGCACGGACCGCCTGCTCGCAGGCATCGTCCAGATCGTCGAGGCCGACATGGGCGTCAAGGTCGACCAAAGCTCGTTCGCCTACACGCGCTTCACCACGCATCTGCGCTACCTGCTGGACCGCATCGCGAAGGGCAAGCCCGTCGAGTCTGAGAACCTCGGCCTGTACGAGGTGCTCGAGGAGCAGTATCCCGAAGTCGTGGCGTGCGCCCGGCGCATAGCGGGGCTCATTTCCCGCTCATTCGATGCGGAGCTGACGCGCGAGGAGCTCATCTACCTCATCCTCCACGTCAACCGGATTATCGGCGTGACGTCGGGGGTGGCGTAACGCCTTGAGGCGGCCGTCCGCGGCGGCGTCCATTCGGCGGTGCGTCGGTACCGCTCACCGCCCGTTAGCTACCGTTCGCGGCTTCTTGGCGCGATTTTCGAGACCCCGGTCCCTGTCTTCGATATAGTTTGTCGCGTATTGGGTGCTACCTACGGCTCGCTCCGCAGGGCATTACCAAGATGGCGCGCTTGGATAAGCGTGCTGTCGCGTAATGCTTCGGGGCGTTTTTTCATGCCGAGGGATCGAGTGCACCGCTTTTCCCACAACACGATCAACGCTTCGGAACGCGAATGCGGGACGCCATGATGCGCACGTGGCCCCGGGAGGTCGCACACGCTACGCTGTACGCCATATCTGTGGGAAGGAAAGACGATGGCAGTCGATAACAGGAAAATCGCCGAGGAGGTCCTTGCGGCCGTCGGCGGAGCCGAGAACGTCACGAGCGCCACGCACTGCATGACGCGTTTGCGCCTCAACCTCAAGGACCAGTCGGTCCCCAACGACGCCCGGATCAAGGGCATCAAGGGCGTGCTGGGCGCGCAGTGGTCCGGCGGTCAGTATCAGGTGATCATCGGCCAGAACGTGCCGAAGGTATACGCCGAGGCCATCAAGCTCGGGGTCGATGGCGGCGGCAGCGTCGACGAGAGCCTCGACGGGGAGAAGCGGCCCTTTACGCTCAAGGGGGCGGGCGGGGCGGTGCTCAATTACCTGTCCAAGTCCATGATCTCTCTCATCCCGATCATGCTCAGCGCCGCGATGTTCCGCACGATCGCCGTGCTGATGGGTCCCGGGATGCTGAACATGTGGGCCGCTGACAGCCAGGAGTACCTCCTGTTCAACAACTGGCTCTATAACGCGGGCTTCTATTTCATGCCCATATTCCTCGGTTGGTCCGCCGCCAAGCAGCTGGGCGCCTCCCCTCAGCTGGGAATGATGCTGGGCGGCGTTTTGATCGCGCCCGAGCTCATGGATCTCGTGGCATCTGCCGCCGAGACCGGGGCGACCACCACGTCGGTGTACGGCATACCCGCCGCTCTCAACAACTACTCGAGCACGGTTCTGCCGGTCATCTTGTGCGTCCCGGTCATGTGGCAGGTTGAGAAGTTCTTCAAGAAGATCGTCCCCGACATGCTCGCGACCGTATTCGTGCCCTTCCTCACCATGGCGGTCATGATTCCCGTTTCGCTTTGCGCGCTTGCGCCCATCGGTTTCGTACTCGGCGGGGCGCTGGGCACCGTCATGTTTGGGCTTGGGAACACCGGCGGCGTGGTCACCATGCTGTCGCTCGTGGTCATCGCCGCCTTCTGGGAGTTCCTCGTGATGACGGGCATGCATCAGGTTCTGCTGACGCTCGGCATCACGCAGCTGCTTACCGCGGGCTCGGATTCTTGCGTGATGGTCGCGGGCGGAATCGCCCAGTTCGCGACTTGGGGCATGGCATTCGGTGCATTCATGAGGCTGAAGGAGAAGGACGAGAAGGGCGCCTGTCTCGGCTACGCCCTTTCCGGCGTCGTGGGCGGCGTCACTGAACCCGCTTTGTATGGATGCGGATTCAAGTACATGCGCGCTTTGGCGGGCATGGTGGTCGGCGGCGCCGTGGGCGGTGCCCTCGCTGCGTTCTTCAACGTGACGACCTACGTTCTCGGGGCGACGAACATTCTGGGGGTCGTCGGGTTCGTTGCGGGCGGCACCGGCAACTTCACGATGGGCGTCGTCTCTTCCCTGGTGGCGTTCGCGGTCGCCGCAGCGGTCACCTACTTCTTCGGCTTCACCAAGGAGCAGCTCGCCGAGGATGCCGAGGCGGCCGCAGCAGCCAAGCTGTAAGGTAGGCGGACCGATGCTTTGCGAGCCCATTCGCCCGCATCGCCGCATGAAGATTTGCGCTGGAAGGTCGTTATGAACGGCGGCCTTCCGCGTGTTATGGAAAGGAGTATGCAGTGAAGCAGCTTTTGATTCGCGCCGATGACGTGGGGTATTCGCGCGCCGTCGACCTGGGCATCGAGCGCAGCGTCCGCGAGGGCCTGGTGCGCTCGGTCGGCGTGATGCCGAACATGCCCGAGGCCGCGCACGGGTGGTCGCTCATCGCCGACTGCGATATCGCCGTCGGGCAGCACACCAACGTGTGCCTGGGCGCGCCATGCGCCGACCCCGCGCTCATCCCGAGCCTTTTGCAGGGCAACGGCGAGTTCAAGAGCAGTCGCGAGTACCGCGCCTGCTACAAGGAGGGCGTCGATTTCGTCGACTTCGACGAGGCGGTCATCGAGATCGAGGCGCAGCTCGCGCGGTTTGTCCAGATCGTCGGCCGCGAGCCGGAGTACTTCGAGGCGCACGCCGTGCTCTCCAAGAACCTCAACGAGGCCATCGGGCACGTGGCGCGCGAGCACGGCTATACGTACCAGGTGCCCTCGTTTGACCCGTCCGCCGTGGTGCAGTGCGGGGGCACTCCGGTGCGGATGGTCATGCGCTCGCAAGCTCCGGGCTACGACCCTGCCGCCGCGATCCGCGAGACGGTCGAGGAGATGCGCGACGGCGAGACGGTCGTGTTCGTGTGCCACCCAGGCTACCTCGACCACTACATCCTCACGCATTCGTCGCTCACCGAGGACCGTACCAAGGAGGTCGATGCCCTGCTCGACCCCGACCTGCGCGCTTGGCTGGAGGGCCGGGGCGATCTCGAGCTCATCGATTATCGCGACCTGTAGGGTTTCCTGCTGGGAAAGCGGGCCCAGTCGGAGGGGCGGGCGCAGTTCAAACGCGCTCGCCCCCTTTTTCGCGATGGGCGTAGAATTGCCTGTCGAAAGAGGCGTGATACGAGGAGGGGCGAGGCGCAGATGACGGCGGGATTGGTA
Organism: Collinsella sp.; assembly: GCF_052346665.1. Lineage (NCBI taxonomy): Bacteria > Bacillati > Actinomycetota > Coriobacteriia > Coriobacteriales > Coriobacteriaceae > Collinsella > Collinsella sp. The sequence goes on along the minus strand of NZ_DAWDUX010000008.1, from coordinate 29,554 downwards.
CTTGAGGGCGGCGGCATGCGTGACCTGTACACGGCGGGCGTCCTCGATGTGTTCATGGAGCATGGGATCGAGTTCGACCATGCGGTGGGCGTGTCAGCCGGTGCCGCGTTCGGCGTGAACATCAAGTCGCGTCAGGCCGGCCGCGCCATTCGCTACAACAAGCGCTTCTGTGCCGATCCGCGTTACGCCAGCATACGCAACCTGCTGCGCACGGGTGACCTGTACAGCGTCGATTTCGCGTATCGCACGGTTCCTCTCGAGCTGGATCCGTTCGATGTCGAGGCACTGCAGGCGAACCCGATGCGCTTCACGGTGGTGTGCACCGATATCGTGACGGGGAAGGCCATCTACCATGACATCGAGCGCGGTGACGAGGAGGATCTTGATTGGATCCGCGCCTCCGCGTCCGTGCCCATGCTGGCAAATCCCGTCCGCCTCGACGGGCACATCCTGCTCGACGGTGGCATCGCGAACTCCATCCCCGCGATGTGGATGGTTCGCCACGGATACGACCGCAACGTGGCGATCCTCACGCAGCCGGCAGGTTTTCGCAAGGAGCCCAACGGCCTCATGCCCATCCTGCGCCTGACCTTGCGCAAGTACCCTAGGCTCATTGAGCTGCTGGCCAACCGGCACGAACGCTACAATGCACAACTCGATGACGTTGCTCGTCTTGAAGCGGAGGGGCGTCTGCTCGTCATCCGCCCGAGTGAGTCGGTAAAGGCGCCCATCTCGGTCAAAGACCCCGAGGTTCTTGAGCGCGTCTACCAGGTGGGTAGGCGCGACGGAGAGGCGCGGGTTGCGGATGTCGAGCGCTATCTGGCGTGAGGTGTGCGCGGGCGTGATGACGACCCCGAGTGCCGACGCTGGCATGAGGCGTGCACGGGCGAGATGGCGAGCCCGAACACCTGGCGTTGCCGCAGGGCATGCATGGCCTGCGACGGTGAACCCGAACGCTGAAGTTCCGCGCGTGTGATGTCGAAATTGAAGCGCTACTATCGTGATTTTCTCGACATTACACGCGCGGTGCCGTTTCGGAGCGTCGGCGCCATCGCGGAGGGGGGCAGTGCTTGTTCACAAACGGAGCGAATGCGGAACCTGTGTGTCACGAAATGTGCACGCGGGAATCAAGGCTGCGGCGCGTACACTGGTTTACGGCGGCATTCGAGGCTCAGATGGAGCGTGCCGCATGAGACGCCGGAAGGCGTGGAGATGGTGCCAGACATTTTTGAAAGACGTGAGTGGCGCCGGGGCGATCAGCCCCCGATAGCGCGCCTGCGGGCGCAGAAGGAGGACGACATGTCCGAGAACATCGAGAACGAGAACGAGATCATGGACGAAGCCACTGTGGCCGTCGAGGCCACCGAGGCTGCCGAGGTCGAGGAGGCCGCCGACGACGTGGCCGAGACCGCTGCCGAGTCCGAGGACGCCGACGCCGAGGAGGCCGCCGAGGAGCTCTCCCTCGACGACCAGCTGTTCGACAAGGTGCAGAAGGCTGCTCGCCTGCTGCGCAACCGTAAGTTCGCCATGGGCCGTGAGGCTGAGGCCGACGCCGCCCGCGCCAGCGAACTGATGCGCGCCCTCAAGCTCCTTGAGCTCAAGCCCCGGATGGAGCAGAAGGAGATGTCCGACCTGCTGGGCATGCGTCTGCGTGAGCTCGACGGCATCCTGCGCGAGGCCGAGGAGGCCGGTGCTGTGACCCGCGTCATGCCCGAGGAAGAGGACATGCGCGCCATCCTCGTCTCCGCTAACGAGAACGCCGAGGAAATCGCCGCTTCTCTGGGCGGCAAGCGCAAGAAGCTCATCCCCCAGCTTTCTCAGCTTGACGCTGAGGATATCGTGGCCCTCATGGACAAGCTCATTGACCCGCTCACCGAGATGGGCCTGGATAACGACGACCGCAACTCCCGTGGCGGTTTTGGTGCTCGCGGTGGCGACCGTGGTCCGCGCAAGGACTTCGGCGGCCGCGGCGGTGACCGTGGCGGTCGCGGTGGCTTCGGCGGCCGTGGCGGCGATCGCGGTCCTCGCAAGGACTTTGGCGATCGCGGTCCTCGTCGCGATTTCGGCGACCGCGGCGACCGTGGTGGTCGCGGCGGCTTCGGCGACCGTGACCGCAAGTTCAGCGATCGCAACACGCGCGGCGGGTATGGCGACCGCGGTGGCCGCGGCGGCTACGGCTCTCGTGACGACCGTGGTGGCCGTGGCAACTACGGCGACCGTCGCGGTGGTAGCCGCTACTAATCGTCCCGGCCCGTATTGCCGCACGTTTGACGGCAGAGTGGGCACAGCGTGAGATGCTTGCATGAAGACGCTCCGATCCGATTCTTCGGGTCGGAGCGTTTTTCATATCGACAGGGCCCCCGGGTGCCGTGCAGAGGTATAAGCGCGACGCATTGTTCGCTCGGAGCATCACTGCTCGCCGTGTGTTCCTCGCGCGCCGTCAAGCGCACGCTGCGCACCCAACTCTACGAGAAGCTCCTGCGCCTTGGGGCGACGTACCGGCAGACCGCGGCGACCTTCGAGGTCGTGCAAGTCGCCGTTGAAGGCGTGGAGCAGCTCGAGACTTATTTCGCGGCGTACCTACTCCAGCTGTTCTACGCGATGCTCGCTCCACCCACGCTTTTCGCGGTCCTTTCCACCGTGAGCCTGCGCGCGGCACTTGTCCTACTCGTGTGCGTGCCGCTTATCCCCGTGTCGATTGCCGCGGTGCAGACGTGGGCGAAAAAACTGTTGAGCAGGTATTGGGGCCAGTACACCGAGCTGGGCGACACGTTTCTGGAGAACAAGGCGGGCTGGCACCACCATCTGCCCAATGCCGGGGAGGATGCCCAATGAACTTGAGACGATGCGCGTATGCGACGTGTGGGTGCCCTGCTCTGGCTCTGGGCGCCGTCGGCGCTGTGATTCCCCTGTTGCCGGTGTTTCCATTTCTACTGTTGGCGGCGTTTTGCTTCGCTCGGGCTTCGGAATGCCTCAACCAGTGGTTTTTGGGGACCAAGCTGTACAAGGAGAATCTTGAGGGCTACGTGTCGGATCAAGGCATGACGCGCGCGGCAAAGGTGCGCATCATGGCGGTGGTGACGGTGCTGATGTCGATTGGCTTTGCCCTGATGCATCAGGTGCCCGTCGGGCGCATCATTCTCGTGTGCGTTTGGGTGTTCCACCTCGCCTATTTCACGCTCGGCGTGAAGGAGCGCCGCGCATAGGGCAGCGCTTCATCCGGAGTGGGTGCGCGCCCTGTTGGATTGTCGGGCTGCGCGGGCGCCGCGCCTTGCGCCCCGCGTGGCACCGATGCCGTGCGGGGCGTTGCTTTCGTTTAAATTGAACTAATTGAACTTAAAATTGAACTCATATGGTAAACTCCCAGAAATTGAACTATTGGTTCCATTGACTTGTTGGGAGTGCCGATGGTTGAGAAGAAGCGCATGCCTGTCGATTCGCCTGCCACGGCGGAATCGTTCGCGCAGCACTTGCGTGAGGGCATGGACCGTCGAGGGCTCAAGCAGGCCGACTTGATTCGGATGGCGAGCCAGCGAGGGGCCAAGCTCGGAAAAAGCCAAGTGAGCCAGTACGCGAGCGGCAAAACCTTGCCGCGCCGCGCGGTTGTGCAGCTGCTATCCGATATCTTGGAAATTGAACCTAGTTTCCTGATGGGGGAGAGTGCACCCTCCGCGTGCACGACCTCCGATCCCCCCGGGCGAGCCGAGGCGCGGCCTGCCGCCGCCCCCGAGCCCCGCATCCACATGAGCCGCCTCGACAAGAACACCGACTCCGTCGACTCGGCCAGCTCGCACCCCGAAGGGATTATCATGTCCGACGCCATCCGCACCTTCAGCAAGTCTTCCAAGCTCGACAACGTTCTCTATGATGTCCGCGGCCCCGTGGTCGACGAGGCCGCGCGCCTCGAATCCGAGGGCGCTCACATTCTCAAACTCAACATTGGCAACCCTGCACCGTTTGGCTTTCGCACTCCTGTCGAGGTCATCCAGGATATGCGCGAACAGCTTCCCGACTGCGAGGGCTACTCCGACAGTCGCGGTTTGTTCTCCGCACGCAAGGCGATTATGCAGTACGCGCAGCTCAAGGGCCTGCCGAACGTGAGCATGGACGGCATTTACACGGGCAATGGCGTGTCCGAGCTCATCAACCTGTGCATGCAGGCCCTGCTCGACACCGGCGACGAGATCCTCATCCCCGCGCCCGACTATCCGCTGTGGACCGCCTGCGCCACGCTCGCGGGCGGCACGCCGGTCCATTATCTCTGCGACGAGCAGGCAGACTGGAACCCCGACCTCGCCGACATGGAGTCCAAGATCACGCCGCGTACCAAGGCGCTCGTCATCATCAACCCCAACAACCCCACGGGTGCGGTCTATTCCAAGGACGTCCTCGAGGGGATCGTCGAGATTGCACGCAGGCACCAGCTCATGATCTTTGCGGACGAGATCTACGACCGCCTGTGCATGGACGAGGCCGAGCACATCTCCATTGCGAGCCTGGCGCCCGACCTGTTCTGCGTCACCTTCTCCGGTCTTTCCAAGAGCCATATGATCGCGGGCTACCGCATCGGCTGGATGATCGTGTCGGGCAACAAGCGCCTGGGCAGCGACTTCATGCTCGGCGTGAACATGCTCTCTAACATGCGCCTGTGTTCCAATGTGCCGGCGCAGTCCATCGTGCAAACCGCGCTGGGCGGGCACCAGTCTGTCAAGGTTTACGTGGCGCCCGGCGGCCGCGTGTACGAGCAGCGCAACTACGTGTACGAGGCGCTGAACGCGATCGACGGCATTACGGCGGTCAAGCCCAAGGCGGCGTTCTACATCTTCCCGAAGATGGACGTGAAGAAGTTCAACATTCACGACGACGAGCAGTTCGCCCTCGACCTGCTGCACCAGAAGGGCATTCTCATCACCCGCGGCGGCGGCTTCAACTGGCCCGAGCCTGACCACTTCCGTATCGTGTATCTGCCGCGCATGGGTGTGCTGCGCGAGGCGATGGAAGATCTGGCTGAGTTCTTCGAGACCTATCGTCAAGCGTAGGGGCGCCAGCCACAGGGTGCGCGCCGATTCGTGTGGCCCCAGTGGCGCGAGTCGCGCCATGGCGTTTATCGAGGAGGATTCAGTGAAGATCACCGTGGTCGCAGTGGGCAAGCTCAAGGAGCGATTCTGGGCGGACGCCTGCGCGGAGTACGTAAAGCGCCTGGGTGCGTATGCGACCGTCAAGATGGTCGAGGTCGCGGATCGCGACCCGGCGAAGTCCGGCGGCGAGGAGGCGGGCCGAGAGCTCGAGGGCAAGGGCATCCTGGCAGCGATCCCCGAGCGCTCACATGTGGTGCTGCTCGATATCGGGGGCAAGGAGCATTCGAGCGAGGAGATCGCGGCGCATCTGGACGACCTCATGCTGCGCGGGGAAAGCTCGATCACGTTCGTGATTGGCGGGTCGTGCGGGGTCTCGCCCGAGGTGCGCGCCCGCGCCGACGAGCGGCTCTCGTTCGGGCGTATCACGTTGCCGCATAACCTCGCGCGTGTGGTGTTGCTTGAGCAGGTGTACCGTGCCTTCAAGATCATGCGCGGCGAGCCCTATCACAAGTAGCTTGCTTCTGATGCGCGCCGCTCGCAAGCGGAGCGAGGCTACCTTCGCGGGCGTGGAGTAAAAAACCGGGCTGTGATAGATGGCGTCCATATTCGGGTACGCCCTATATGCTGCGCCGTGACAGCGCCAGCGTTCAAACGTTTCATATAGACGGCGACATGTGGTGTCATGTTGGTTGAAAAAACGCCGACCTCAGGAGGCCGGCGTTTTTTCGTTTGTGTAAGCTAGGGGACTTGCGACTAAGACTTAGCCGAAGTAGCGCTGGAGCAGGCCGGCGAAGGCCTTGCCGTGACGGGCCTCGTCGCGAGCCATCTCGTGCACGGTGTCGTGGATGGCGTCCAGGCCGGCGGCCTTGGCGCGCTTGGCCAGATCGAACTTGCCGGCGGTGGCGCCGTTCTCGGCCTCAACGCGCATCTCGAGGTTCTTCTTGGTGGAGGTGGTCACGACCTCGCCCAGGAGCTCGGCGAACTTGGAAGCGTGCTCGGCCTCCTCGTAAGCGGCCTTCTCCCAGTACAGGCCGATCTCCGGGTAGCCCTCGCGGTGGGCAACGCGGGCCATGGCCAGGTACATACCGACCTCAGAGCACTCGCCCTCGAAGTTGGCGCGCAGGTCGGCGATGATGTCCTCGGAGACGCCCTCCTCGTGAGCAACGCCCACGATGTGCTCGGCGGCCCAGGTCATCTTGCCCTCCTCGACCTTGGTGAAGCGGTCGCCGGAGACGCCGCACTGGGGGCACTTGAAATCGGCGGGCAGCTCCTCGCCGTCGAACTCCTCAACGTAACCGCAAACGGGGCAAACGAACTTCATGTTTGTTCTCCTTTGAACACAGGCGATTGCGCGGGCGAACCGGTGGGTGGCTCGCGCTCGGACAACTGCATTATGGCACAGTTCCAGAATCATATGGGCCTAAAACGGAAACATATTAGGATTCATTCTTAAATAGTTCACAAATGAGCGAACGTGCAGTTCAAGGCCTTAGGGAGATGGTCATGTAATGGCGATCGGCGTGTTAACGGGGCAGATGGGGCGTTCAAGTGTCCGTCCGAACAGGCCAAGAGCTGATTGGACCCCTGCTTTTGTCTGGACGCTCAGGGAGGGGTGGCGGCGGGTGGTTCTGCGGCGGCAACGTGGCACGCGAAAAAGCGCTCAAGCCCTCAAAAGGGGGTCACAATATATCCGTTTTCGGAAAAGTGGTCAAAATACCCTGATTGTGCGCTGAAAGCGGGGCCAAAACGCTCGTGCATATTTTCTGGCGCGGGACAATCCTGGGGTTTTGTCGATGGCGGCTGGAGGCAATGGGTGCCAGGGCGCGTGGTCGGCGGAATCAGTTTGCCCAATCCTGGGCAAACGCAACTGCGTCACTGATTGCTCAGCGCACAATCAGGGTATTTTGACCACACTGAGCAAAACGTATCGGGCCGAGGGGGCGACGGTCATGAGCGTATGCATTTTTGGAGAGTCAGCGCTCGAATTTATGCGATCGAGCGGACGATTGGCGCCGGAGTTTTTGGATAGACCACGCACGCAAAAACTGGATGGCTGCGGCATATCGCCAAAAGCTATGTTTGCGGACGACATGGGGCGTTTGGGTGTGAAAACGCGTCCCGTGCACATCCTGGTGTCCAAAGAGTCGGGCGCCCGCAGCCGCGACGACATCGTGTGCCACCGCAGCGCGGCGGAGTTGCCACCTCGTTCGCTTATTTACGTGAATAGGGATGTTTTAGTGACGAGCCCGGCTCTGACATTTCTGCATCTTGCAACAGTGGACCTGCACAAGAAGCGGCAGCGCACCGTCGAGGAGCTGGCGATGATCGGCCTCGAGCTGTGCGGAACCTACCTCCTCGATGATTCATGGGATGGTCTTACCAACACGGCGAAGCCCCTGACTTCCGTCGAACAGATCGCCCGTGTGCTGGATGCGATGCCCGGAGCGCCGGGGATCGTCCGGGCCCGCGAGGCGCTTGAGCTGGTCGGTGACGGCTCCAACTCGCCCATGGAATCCGTTCTTTGCGCATTGCTTACCTGGCCGCGGCGACTCGGTGGTTATGCCCTCGGGCCTGTCTCGCTCAACCATCGCGTCTCAACCGCCGACGGGGACCGCTATGTGGACGTTGCATTCCCCGGTCATAAGGTCGGTCTCGAGTACAAGGGCCGCAAGTTCCACACGATCGAGCAGGTCGAGCGCGACGACCGCAGGCAGAACAAGCTGGTTGGCTCGGGCTGGACCATATTGAACGTCTGGTACGAGGACATTGTCGAAGAGCATCTGTACAACCAGCTCGTCGTGGACGTTGCACGTGCGATGGGCATTCGGCTGAGAATCCGCAGCAGCGGTTTCGATGCGCGTCGCAACGTGCTGCGCATGCAGCTCATCCCAGCATTCAAATGGTACGCTGCAGCGTTGGCACGGTAGCTGGCCAAAAAACAAGAACGCCGCCAATCGCAAGGTCGCGAGAGACGGCGCGGGGTGAGTCCCGTGCGTGGGTATGGGGTCTGTCTCAGGCGGGTCATCGGGGCGAAAGGCCGCCGCAAAACGAGGCCCGAGCCCGGTTACAGGATTTGCACCTGACAGCTCGCCATGGTGGTGATCGCGGCGTCGTGCGCGGCGGGGGTGACGCCGGCGCTCAGGGCGGGGTTCACGCTGAGCGGGACCTCGGGCAGGTGCGCCTTGATGGTGAGGGCGTTGCTGACCACGCAGATGTCGGTGCACAGGCCGCAGAGTTCGATGGAGTCGATGGGCTCGGCGTCGTTTTGCGCGACGAGCCAGCGGGCAAGGTCGAGCGATCCGAACGAGGGCTTTTCGAACACGGGAGCGCTGCGGTGGGTGCGAACCGTCTCGAGGGCGGGTGCGAGCTCCCAGCCGGTCGTGCCGGCGATGCAGTGGGGAATGGGCAGGTTGCGACCCTCTTGTGTGGTTGCGTAGTCGCTGCCGTGGGTGTCTTTGGTGAAAACGACCGTGCCGCTGAAGCTGCTGGCGCGTTGGGCGACCGCCTCGACGATGGCCTGCGCCTCGCGCGTGCCCAGGGCGCCGTCGATGAAGTCATTTTGCATGTCGATGACGACAAGGTAGGAGTTGGACATGGCGAGGGCTCCTTTGGTGTGGGAATTGCGTTGATCAATATTGTATAGGCGATGCGAAGGGAATACGGGCAAGCATTGGTTCCCGCCAATCCGACTGCACCTACTTTGAGGAACGTCTGTTCGATCGGTACAATACAGAGATCGAACAGGCGTTCCTAATAAGGTGGAAATCGTGGACGCAACCCTGGAATATGACAGCTCTTCAATTGAGTCAATCCTTGCGTATGCCAAGCGTCTTGAAGGCCATACGCTCAGGGAGGAATGCCCGGGACTGGAGCGAGTCGAGGACCCACATAAAAGAAGGGGGTCGTTCGGCAACGCGGTTGAAAAGTACTACTTCCATTATGAAATCAATAGCGACCCTGATGCGGATTTTGCCGAAGTTGGAACTGAGTTGAAAACGACTCCGCTCAAACAATTGAAAGACGGGCGACTTTCGGCTAAAGAGCGTCTGGTAATTAGCATGATCAATTATATGAGCGTTGTTGATGAGACTTGGGAGACGAGCTCGCTTCAGAAGAAGCTACACCAGATCTTGCTCATTGCGTACCAATATGACAAAGAGCTCAATCCCGTTGATTATCTCGTCAAGCTTGTGGAGCTCTGGGGGATTCCGGATGAAGATATCCCGACGTTCAAAAGGGATTGGGATATCGTCGTGCGGAAGATTCGCCGAGGCAGGGCTCATGAGCTGTCCGGTTCGGACACCTTGTATCTGGAGGCAGCGACCAAAGCGGCGAATGCCGCGAAGCGAACGGAGCAACCGTATTCGGATGTCCCCGCCAAGCCGAGGGCTTGGGCAATAAAGCCTTCGTATATGACAGTCGCGCTCAACGGCATGCTAGAAGCACAGGCAATTCGCAGGGACAGTGGAAGTTCGGGGCTCGATTTGCTTGCGTTGGTGAGGCGTAGATTCGAGCCATATATAGGCTTGTCGGAAAACGAATTGGCGAGCGTGTGTGGATATGGGTGGCAGGGAAATAGGAAGCCCAAGAACCTTTGCGCGCTTATAACGAAGCACATCCTGGGTGTCGACGAGGATTCTCGCATCGCGGAGTTTGAGAAAGCGGGCGTGAAGCCAAAGACGATGAGGATCAAGTGCAACGGAATGCCCAAGGAGTCGATTTCATTTCCGACGTTCGATTACTGCGACCTTGCGATATGTGAGTTCAATTCCAGTGACTTTAGGCGTTACTTGGCTCAGAAGTATCTCTTCGTTGTATATCGGGAGGACGCGGCCGATAAAGGTACGTTTAGATTGGCTGAGCTGCTCTTTTGGCAGATGCCCGACATGGACCTGCTGGAAGCGCGTCGCTGTTATGAGGAAATGCAGCGGCGGGTGAGATCCGGTCATGCGGACCAGTCGGTCAAATCAACGGAAAATCGGTGTTGCCATGTAAGGCCGCATGGCAGAAACAAAGCAGATGTGCTTCCGACGCCTTATGGATCGTTCGAGACGAAGAAGTGCTTTTGGCTGAACGCGCGTTATATCGCATCCGAGATCGATAGAGTAAGGCGGGATTTGCGCGCTCCGACTGATGAAGCGCTTGAAGAGAGGCTAGGACACAGCGGAATGACTGGAAACGTGATACGAGTTGCGGAATTGTTCGCGGGGGTTGGCGGTTTTCGCCTGGGTCTTGAGGGCTATAGCAATGAGGATCATCCGGAGTTTGAGATGCCCGCTGCCGGGCCGTTCGTGACGGTTTGGGCGAATCAGTGGGAGCCCCAGGGCTCTCCTGCCAGGCAGTTTGCTGCGCGTTGTTATGAAGAGCGATTCGGCTACGGTTCCGTGGTCAACGAAGACATACATGCGGTTTTGGGCGCTTATGAAGTGGGAGAGATCGATATTCCCGATGTGGATATGGTTGTCGGCGGATTCCCCTGTCAAGATTACTCCGTGGCAAAGCCCCTGTCACAGGCAAACGGTATTGAGGGCAAGAAGGGTGTTCTATGGTGGGACATCTATCGGTTCCTGCGTTTGAAGCAGCCCAAGTACTGTCTGTTCGAAAATGTTGATCGCCTGCTCAAGAGTCCCGCGTCGCAACGCGGTCGCGACTTCGCAATTATTCTGTCTTGCTTGGCTTCGCTTGGATATTCCGCGGAATGGCGTGTGGTGAATGGAGCGGATTACGGGTTCCCGCAGAAGCGCCGCAGAGTGTATATCTACGCAGAGCGGACGGAAGACGCTTGGGATCTGAAGGAACGACTCCGCGCGGGTGTTATGGCGGATGCGCTTCCGGCGCGATGCGTTGCGACGGAAGCGACGATTCCGATTTATGACGATCCTTTTGAGAACACGGAGCGCTTCGGCGTGGGGCTTAAGACATCCCCGTTTCAAAATGCGGGAGTCATGCAGGGCTGTACAGTTATGACCGCAAAAGTCGAGGCAGCGTATGAAGGGCCGAGCAAGACGCTGGGCGACGTTCTCGTTTCCGATTCTGAGGTGCCGGAAGAATTTTTCGTCGACGAGGCGAAGCTTGCCAAATGGCGCTATTTCAAGGGTGGGAAGAACGAGCCACGCGTCAACAAAAAGACGGGCTTTACGTATCGGTATTCTGAGGGCGCCATGGCTTTTCCCGACCCCGTTGACGCGCCTGCCCGAACCATCCTTACCAGTGAGGGGGGGGGTCGGCTTCTCGAAGCAAACATATTGTCGCGACGGCGGACGGCAGGTATCGCCGTTTGGTCCCAGATGAGCTCGATCAGCTTCAGGGCTTCCCGAGAGGCTGGACGGACACCGGCATGACTGATGTCAACCGTGCGTTCTGCATGGGAAACGCCCTCATCGTGGGCATACCGCATTTAATCGGCAAGGCGATTGTCAACAGGATGAATAATTGACGCCATGCCAGCGCGTTGTGCCCAGCTTTATATGAGCAGGATTCTGACTGTGTCATCTGCGATAAGCTTTGCGCGTCTTTTAATGATGCTGTTGGCGAGCTCGCGATTGCCAGATGCAATAGCCCCGATTGCATCCTCTAAGTCTTGCTCAGAGAAATAGAAAGACTCCGTGATGAGCTTTGTGTAGCGCTCATCGGTATTGACCTCATAAAGGGTTTTGGCTTTCTTTCGGTTGTTGAGCCCTTTGGGCAGGAACATGCAGTTACCTATGGAATTGCCAAATAGCGCCTGCCTAGTTTTCTCGTCCGCCGCTTCGAAGTATTTTTTCGCAATGATGTGCTCGAGCTCGAAGCTCTCTCCATTTGGAACTGTTTTCGCCAAGTAGGTTAAATTGGCATGAATAGTGATGATCGCCTTGGTCTCCCCATTGAACCGAATTCCCGCCGTGTTGGATGAAAGCCATTGGTCGAAAGCGGATTCGAGTTCGCGTTGGTCAACGGGGGTAAGGTAGTCGCGTTTTTTATAGCTTGGCTGATACTCGAGGAGGCGCTGGTCGCCGGCGGAGCTCCAGACTCCCGTAAGGGCGTCGAGCAGGTAATGGCCCTTAATGTTCCTAAGGGTGTGACGATACTCAGGTGAGTCAGGATCCAGGTACCAAAGCGCGGCAAAATAAGACAGGGTTTTGAAATTGGTCGAAAGTGCCCGGGCGTATTCGTCACTTTTGTTGGCCTTGACGACCTTCAACATTTTTGAAAACACGTCTTGCAGATTGCTGCAGATGCGCTCGGTCTTTTCCAGGATGATCTGGAGATTGGATTGGATAAAGTCGGAGTAGTCGAGTAGCTTTCCCAATTTTCGATTATCGAGATCGACGGCGACGCCCAGAAGGCCGAATCCGAGTTCAGCAATCTTATTGTCGGTTTGAGGGGCGAGTGAATTCAGGTGCTCCTGCATGTACATTCCAAGAGCGATGGCGAGGTCGGAGAGGGTGATTATTCTAGTCGCGGTCAATGCATCTTCAGAAAAGTCATCGAGTTCAAAAGCTGCTCCCTTTCCCATGGATGTGTAGTACTTCTTTACATTTTCCAAAATGTCGTTTTGAAGTTCGGATGTAGAGAGTTTGATTTGCGTGTGTATCCAAGCGGCACTGAATACCTGGTATTTCGATAATTTAACGCCACCTTGATTCAGACGAGAGAAGACCTCTGCGATAAGGCTCTTGTCACCGATGAACTTGATTGCGGGTATGAGGAGGCTGGAGAAATCGACATAATTGGATAGCTCCTGCTCGATTCTTCCAAATTCCGCACGCACGGTTTTCCGGCTCGCCTTGTCATCGATATCGTCAAGCCAATCATCGAGAGAACGCCTGTCTTGATGAAGGAGGTTATCAAATTCTGACTCGCTGAGTTGGGCACCGTCCGGAAGGGAGCTGTTGATTGAGAGAAGTGCACTTCCATAAATCTCTGGGTTCAGTGGTTTCCAAAACTTAAGACGGTCGCGGTTGAATTCGATGATGGTTGATAGTCTCTGCTGGCCGTCTATGATGAGGAGGTTGGCATCCGGCTCTTGGCTTTCGGGATAGACCAACACCGACCCGAAGGGCAGTCCCTCATGAAGAGTATTGATAAACTGCTCTTTTTTGCTTCTTGGCCACACGAGCTTACGCTGGAATCTTGGCAACTTAATTCGTTCCAGATCGATGGCGGGAATGTTGATGATTTCGTATTGGACGGTGTGCATGGGATGCCTCCTTCGACTGGCTGCATGATCTATCAATGCGCTGCTCGGCGTCAAGTTGGGTAGATCGTCATTTTGTCTGCACGGGGTCGTACCTTTAAGCCGTAGAAAAAGCCGCGTAAACGGAGCGCGGTGCAGGGCTTGAAGGGAGTCCACCATGTACGAGCCGTCACGCAATCTGTTCACGTTCAATATCGCCGGATTCCAGCACCACGACGGTGCGCTTGTCCTCAACGAGCTCAAAGCGGGCGACACGCTCGACCTCGAGCCGGAGCGCGATAACCCGCACGACGCTGACGCCATCGCCGTCAAGTTCCACGGCACCATGCTCGGTTACATCCCAGCTGATTTGGTGGGGCCGCTCTCGACCATGTTCTTCTACGGTCACGAGGACGTCTTCGAGTGCCGCGTGCTCCAGGTCGCGCCCGAACGCAGTCCGTGGCATCAGGTCCGCGCCGCCGTGTTCGTGACCGACTCGCGGTAAGTTAACCCAGCGTACAGCCTGACGTTGCGGTTCCCGGTGCGCAGTCCGCCGCCGCTCCGGTCCCCGCTGGCAGACTTCCCAGAGGATGCCAGATGGCGTGAAGGTCGTTCTCGTTGTCGTGTCCAAAGCGGATTGCCGCAAATCGAGCGTTTTTGTAACGAAGAAATTGCATGGCCGGATAGAGGGAAAAAGTAAAGGAGTTTATCAGCGGTTATGCCGTCGGTTTTGCCCGTCTACTTGCCCCTTCCGATTATTCGTTACAAAATCACTCGATTTGTGGCTTTCGACCCAGAGACGAGGGTGAAAAGGCACGCTACAATGACGCCGCAATCACCCTTCGATGGCTTTGGGAGTTCACTCGTGACGTTGTCCCTTCACATCGCATCCGTCGATCGCGACCGTGAGCGATACCGCGACCTGCTCCTGCTTGCCGATGAGCAGTGGGATATGGTCGAGCGCTATTTGCGCCGAGGCGATATGTACGCGGCGTTCGGATGGGGAGATTTGGGATGCGCTTCAGCTGAGAGCTCCGGACTCACCCCTATGAGTGGAGCCGAATCTGAGCTTTCGGTCCGGCCCGCGCCCGTCCTCGGTTGCATGATCGTGACTGACGAGGGCGTTGACGCCTCCGGTGCGCGCATTGCCGAGGTGAAGAACCTGGCGGTCGCTCCCGAGTTCCAGCGCCGCGGCGTGGGTCGCGCCCTTCTGGACTTTGCGGCCACCCGGTACGCGCCCACGCACGGCGTGCTGCAGGTGGGCACGGGGGATAGCCCGCTTACCGTGCCGTTTTACGAGACGTGCGGCTTCGCGCGTTCACATGTGCTGCCCAATTTCTTCGTCGACAACTACGACCATCCGATTATCGAGGCGGGAGTTCAGCTCAGGGACATGGTGTATCTGCGTCGCGCCCTTCCCTCAAGGGAAGACGGCGCCGCGAGCAGCTCGCTTCCAAAAGAGGGCACCTAACGGAAGTGAATCGAGTTTCACTTCCGTTAGCCATATGCTATCGGAAGTGAAATATAGTTCACTTCTCTTAAGCTACAATAACGGAAGTGAAATCCAGTTCACTTCCGTTAGCAGCTATGTAAAGGAAGTAAAAATGGTGGCAGCGGGCAGACGGCTTAATCAATGGCAGCCAATCTCGTATGAACAGCGAGCGTGGCAGCGCGACCCAGACGAGCTCGAGTTTTTTCCCAAAAGCGCCCGTAGAAGAATATTGCCCGAGTACGATGCCGCGGTTCCGCACATGATTACGCACAAGGACGTCTTCCTTGATTCGGTTCTTTCGGCGCGCATGTCCGACCTGCTCATATCGATCGCCCGTTTTGATGGCGAACAGGCTGAGCGCGGGTATGACCTGCCCGCCCTCCTGTTGAGAAGCGAATCCTCCGCAAGCTCTCAGATTGAACGGCTCACCTCAAGTGTTCGAAACGTCGCGTTGGCGGAGCTGACCGATGAGACGCCTCAGAACGCCCGCCTCATCGCGGGAAACATCGCTGCGATGCGAGAGGCGCTGTCCGCTCGTGACGAACTGACCGTCGAATCAATCCTCGATATTCATTGGGCTCTGATCAATTGGAGCGGTGAGACATTTGGAGGAGAGTTACGGGAAGAGCAGGTTTGGGTGGGAGGGACCCCGTACAGTCCCCACGGCGCTCAGTATGTGCCGCCGGCATGGGAGCGCGTTCCCGAGTATCTTGACGACATGGTTCGCTTTGCCTCACGCGATGATGTCGACCCCGTCGTTCAGGCCGCGGTTTTGCATGCACAGTTCGAAACGGTTCACCCGTTCATTGATGGGAACGGGCGGACGGGCCGTGTGTTGCTGCACAAGATGCTGCGCAAATCCGGGGTGATGTCCCATGTCACACTGCCCGTGTCCGCGGGCCTGCTTCACAACGTAGATGCCTACATGGAGTCTCTCGATGCGTATCAGCAAGGTGATCCCATCGCCGTGGTCAGGCAGCTCGTGGAGGCGCTTGAGTTGTCTCTTGTGGTGGGCAGGCTCGTGGCGAGGAGCCTCGATGACGTGTTCGAGGGCTGGCGCGAGATAATGACCGAGCGCGAAAATTCCAGCATCTATAAGCTGCCGTCCATATTGGCGGAGCAGCCGGTGGTCAACGTTGCGTACGTCGCGAGCGAATTGGATATCACTCCACGCGCGGCACAAAACGTTGTGTCCAGGGCATGTGAATATGAGATCTTACGGCCGATTGGAAACAGGCGTCGTGGTGTGTTCTTCCAGGCTGACGAACTGATCGCCATACTGGAGGAAGCCTCGAGTTTGCCGAGTATCCGCAGGATGGTGGCGTCTGTCCGATGAGCGCGCCGAGTGGACGCGTCGGGCGATCTCGCTCCGCGCGGTGCCGCGTACGAGTTTTGTCCGGACGGGCGGGTATAGTTCGAAGCATATGGAATGGGCTCGGATGAGCCTTCGGGTGGCGGCCAGACGAGGAGCAGGCATATGAACCAGATCACGTGCCCCAAGTGCGGGACGGTCATCAATCTCGATGAGAGCGATTACGAGGGTATCGTTCGCCAGGTGCGTGACGATCAGTTCGCCCATGAGGTGGAGGAGCGCGCCGCCTCGCTGCGTCGCGAGCACGAGCAGGCGCTCGAGCTCGCCCGCTCTCAGGCCAAGGCAGAGCTCGACCGCACGATGGCGGCCCAGAAGGCCGAGCTGCAGGAGGCGCTCGCACGCGGCGCGGCAGAGCTACAGGAGGCCAAGGCCCGCAGTGCCGCCGAGCTGCAGGAGGCGCGAGCGCAGGGCGCCGCGGCCCTGCAGGAGGCGAACGCGGCGAGCTCCGCAAAGCTGGCGAGCGAGCAGGCTGAGCGCGCCGCCGAGCTCATGCGTGTCCGTGCCGAGGCGGATGCCCGCATCGCCGAGCTCTCCGCCAAGCTCGAGTCCGCCGTTGAGGAGCGCGAGTCTGCGGTGAAGGTCGCCGCCCAGCGCGAGCGCATGGTCGTGCAGCAGGACGCCGCCGACAAAAAAGAGGAGCTGCGCCAGATGGTCGCCGCGCGCGATGCGCAGATCGCCTCGCTCAAGGCGCAGCTGGACGCCGGCGCCACCCAGCGAGATCTCGCGGTGACGCAAGCTGTGAATGAGGCGCGCACCGCCTTCGAGGAGGAGCGCGCCAAGCTCGCTCACGACCTGGATGCGGCTCGCTTTGACCTCGCGCGCGAAAAGGACGGCCGCGCCGCCGACCACGAGACGCGCGAGGCGGAGAAGCGGCAGATCGAGACCGCCCACGCG
The DNA here is from genome assembly GCF_052346665.1 of Collinsella sp. Taxonomy (NCBI): domain Bacteria; kingdom Bacillati; phylum Actinomycetota; class Coriobacteriia; order Coriobacteriales; family Coriobacteriaceae; genus Collinsella; species Collinsella sp. The sequence continues at coordinate 12,563 of NZ_DAWDUX010000008.1, read as the reverse complement.
CTCGAGATCGAGCAGGCCCGCAAGAGCGCTCAGGACCTTATCCGCTACAAGGACGAGGAGATCGAGCGCCTGCGCGATATGAAGGCGCGCCTCTCCACCAAGATGGTGGGCGAGACCCTCGAGCAGCACTGCGAGACCCAGTTCAATCAGCTGCGCGCCACGGCGTTCCCTCGTGCCTACTTCGAGAAGGACAACGACGCCTCCGACGGCACCAAGGGTGACTTCATCTTCCGCGAGTGCGATGAGGCCGGTAACGAGATCGTCTCGATCATGTTCGAGATGAAGAACGAGAATGACACCACGGCCACCAAGCACAAGAACGAGGACTTCTTCAAGAAGCTCGATTCGGACCGCAAGAAGAAGGGCTGCGAGTACGCGGTGCTGGTCACTCTGCTCGAGCCGGAGAGCGAGCTGTACAACACGGGCATCGTGGACGTGAGCTACCGCTACGAGAAGATGTACGTGATCCGCCCGCAGTTCTTCATCCCCATGATCACGCTGCTGCGTAACGCCGCCATGAACGCGCTCGCCTACAAGCAGGAGCTCGAGCTCGTACGCCAACAGAACATCGACGTCACAGAGTTCGAGGAAAAGCTGCTGGGATTCCAGGAGGGCTTCAACCGCAACTACGACCTGGCGAGCCGCAAGTTCCAGACGGCCATCGATGAGATCGACGCCACCATCAAGCACCTGCAGAAGGTCAAGGACAATCTGATCTCGAGCGAGAACAACCTGCGTCTGGCGAACGACAAAGCCCAGGGGCTCAGCATCCGCAAGCTTACCTGGGGTAACAAAACCATGAAGGCGAAGTTCGACGAGGCCCGCGAGGAGGCGGAGCGCGCTGCCCGCGAGGGCGTCGCCGTCGAGGAGGCGCCGGGCGTCGATCCCGATTTTACGGATAGTTACGAGGTGTAGCGGACGATGGTGAAGAGCGAGGCGCGCCTGACGGCCGATGCGCTGAAGCGCAAGCGCGAACGCGAGCAGGAAATCGTAAGCCAGATGATCGCCTTGTATTGCAAGGGCAATCATTCCGCGCATCGTTCGGCGCCGCTGCGAGAGCGGGGCGGCGAGATGCAGCAGATGCGGGAGGGGGCGGCCCTTCGGGAGCAGGACTCCGGGGAGCGGCGGGACCTCTGTCCCGAATGCGCCGAGCTCGAGGCGTATGCCCACGCGCGCAGCGAGCACTGCCCGTTCATGGAAGAAAAGACGTTCTGCTCGAATTGCACGGTGCACTGCTACCGACCCGAGATGCTCGAGCGCATCCGCACGGTGATGCGGTACGCGGGTCCGCGCATGCTCTTCCATCATCCCGTGATGGCGATACGCCATATGATTGAGTCGCAGCGCGAGCGACGGCGCATCCGCTCATCGCGATAGAAGAAGCTATCTGATCTCGAGCGAGAACAACCTGCGTCTGGCGAACGACAAAGCCCGGGGCTCAGCATCCGCAAGCTCACGCGGAATAACCCCACCATGAAGGCCGCGTTTGCCGAGGCACGAGAGGAGTGTGCGCCCTCGGACGTCTACACGTCCCGCTTGGGCGTGAGCGCAAAGGTCATCACGAGGAGCAACGCCGTGAAGGCGACGACGAACGGCCAGCGTGTGGAATCTGAGATGCTCGACAGGCCGATGGCGAGCGAGCTGGCGAGTGCGATGGCCGGCGCTGCGGCACGGCGGGCGCGCGTGAGCGCGGGGGCATCCTCGCGCAGCGCCCCACAGAGGGCCTCGATGTAGTACAGCGGCAGGATCAGCATAGTCATTGCCACCATGACCTCGGAGATGTCGCCGTTGGGAAGCAGCCCAAGAGTGCTCACCACCGTGTGCACCCCTACCCAGAACAACGTGGTGACGAGCGCGATCATGGCGCTCACCACCGGGAAGCGCAGGGTCGGGTTCATGCGGCTCACGATGTGCTCGAACGGCATCATGTGGTGAAGCGCCAGGGACTGGGGCATGCGCAAGGTTGCGAGCACCATGCCGTTGGCACCTCCGAGTACGGCGATGAAGGCGATGACGTTGGGCAGCGCACCGGCTTGCTCGCCAAAGAGCTTGACGAACATGAGCGAGAGGCTGGTGTCGCCCGCCTCGATGACGGTCTGCGGGCCGAGGAAGCACGAGATGCCCACGAAGTACCCCAGATAGAGCACGAGGATGATGATGGGCGCGGCGACGAGGGCGCGGGGCAGGTTGCGCCGTGCGTCCTTGAGCTCGGGGGCGATGCTCACCGCGGAGCTCCATCCGTCGAAGGCAAAGGCGATGGGCGCGGCGGCGGCGATCCAGGCGGTGCCGGCTGCAGGGGCGGCGGCGATGCCGGAACTCAGCTGAGCGACCGGGTCGTTCACCATGAGGCCGATCACGCCTACGAGCACCAGCGGCAGGGCCTTGGCCAGCGTGGTGAGGTTTTGGAAGTAGCCGCTCAAGGTGGGCCACAGGATGTTCCACGCAGTGCAAGCCAACAGGAAGACCAGGCCGATGCTCATCTGCCAGGCAAACGTCCCGGGCAGGTTGAAGGTCATGCACGCGTACACGCCCACAACCCAGCTGAGCACGGAGCAGACGACGGGCATGTACAGAAAGGTGAAGTTCCAGCCGATGAACGCGGCACGGCGCGGGCCCAGGAATTCCTCCGCGTAGGCGATCAGGCCCCCGTGGCCGGTGGTGCGCGCGGCAAAGCGGGTCAGGGTGAGGCCGCCGAAGACGATGGTCGTGGCGGCGAGCAGCATCATGGCGACGCCGAGCGCGACGTTGCCGCCGGTGGCGATGAGGATGTTGTCGGACTTGAAGAAGATACCGGAGCCGATGCAGATACCCACAATCAGACAGATCGCGGTGAACAGCGAGTAGCGCTTCACCGGGGCGGCATCGGCGTTGGTAGCGCCGCCTTCGGTGGCGGACTTGGAGGAAGATGTCATGGTTTCCTATCCTAGGCGTCGCATGCGGACGCTCATGTCGATGGGCTTGGCGGTGAAGGGCGCGGTGGTGGCGAGTCCGTCCACGCCGGTGGCGGCGTATTCCCCCGCGTTTTCGGGGTCGACGCCTCCGGCGGCGATGATGGTGAGGCGCGGGTCGAGCGCGCGCAGGTTGCCCACCAGCTCGGCGAGCTCGTCGACCGCGACCTTGTCGAGCTGGACGCCGTCGACGCCGGCCCAGGCAACGGCCCCGCGCGAGGCGGCGCAGGCACGCGTGCAGGTGGCGTTGTGCCATGCGAGCGCGAGCGCCTGTTCGGCGTTCACCTCGACGAACAGCTTCTTCTCGATGCAGCGTGAACGGATCTGGGGCAGTTGCTCAATGAACGCGTCGATCCCTCCCATGAACGAGAGGTGATGGTCGAACACGAGGACGGTCTCGGACAGGCCCAGGCGGTGGGGGAACGCGCCGCCGGCGATGGTAGCCTCCACGAGGAGGTCCTTCACGCCCGGCATGCTCTTGCGCGTGGTGAGGATCTCGCAGGACGGGTTGGCGGCGTGCGCGGCGTCGACCATCGCGCGGGTCTTGGTCGCAACGGCGGAGAGATGGTCGAACACGTTGAGGCAGACCTTCCAGGCCTGATGGAGCTGGGCGGCCGTCCCGCCGAGGGTCATGAAGGCCTGGCCCGCCTCGAGCTCCGTGCCGTCGGGCAGGATGCATGCAACGGTGCACCCAAGCTTGGTTGCGATGCGGGAGGCCACCTCGCTTCCGGCGAGCACGCACGCCTCGCGGGTGAAGTACTCCATTTCCCCCGGTTGGGTGTCGACGCCCAGAATATGGCTGGTCAGGTCGATATAAGGCACGTCCTCGGCGATGAGCTCGTCGATGCGGGCGTCGGACAGGGTGACCATCGGTCCTCCTTAGACAGGTTCCTACGGTGGAAATCGTATCATCACCGCACGATTCTCCCGCATCTATCACGCGGAAAAGGCATAATGCTGTGTGATATATGACGTCCCGCCTACAAGACGTCCCATCGCGCCCATCGCGCGCGCCCTTGAAAGGAGACCCATGGATCTGAACAAGCGCCCCGACGACATGGTCCGCATCACCACCCCTGAGCTCGCTCAGGCTTTCATCGAGGAGCAGGTCGCCGCCTGCCGCGAGCAGATCGGCGATAAGAAGGCCCTCCTGGCCCTGTCCGGCGGCGTCGATTCCTCCGTGGTCGCCGCGCTGCTCATCAAGGCCATCGGCAAGCAGCTCATCTGCGTGCACGTGAACCACGGCCTCATGCGCAAGGGCGAGTCCGAGCAGGTCATCGATGTGTTCCGCAACCAGCTCGACGCCAACCTCGTTTACGTTGACGCCACGGATCGCTTCCTGTCCCTGCTCGACGGCGTGGCCGAGCCCGAGGCCAAGCGCAAGATCATCGGCGCCGAGTTCATCCGCGTGTTCGAAGAGGAGGCCCGCAAGGTGGGCGACGAGGTTTCCTTCCTCGCCCAGGGCACCATCTACCCCGACATCCTCGAGTCCGACGGCGTGAAGGCCCACCACAACGTGGGCGGCCTGCCCGACGACCTGCAGTTCGAGCTCTGCGAGCCCGTCCGCCTGCTGTACAAGGACGAGGTCCGCGTAGTCGGTCGCGAGCTCGGCCTGCCCGAGAACATGGTTGAGCGTCAGCCCTTCCCGGGCCCTGGCCTGGGCGTGCGCTGCCTCGGCGCCATCACCCGTGATCGCCTGGAGGCCCTGCGCGAGGCCGACGCCATCCTGCGTGAGGAGTTCGCCGCGGCAGGCCTTGAGGGCAAGGTCTGGCAGTACTTCGTCTCCGTGCCCGACTTCCGCGTCACCGGCGTGAAGGAGGGCAAGCGCCTCTACGAGTGGCCGGCGTTCATCCGCGCCGTCAACACCGTCGATGCCATGACCGCCGAGGTGCCCGAGCTCGACTGGGCGCTCCTCAAGAAGATCGGCGACCGCATCGCCTCTGAGGTCGACGGCATCTGCCGCGTCCTGTACGACCTCACCCCGAAGCCCTGCGGGACCATCGAGTTCGAGTAGTTTGAACTGACACTTCGTCGGATTTCGCGCGTAACGCGCGTCGACGGGGGAAAGGCCGGCCCACATGGGTCGGCCTTTCTTGTTTTGTTGCAGTGGACCAAGGGATTGCTAAGTAGACGCGGGGATTCACGAAGTTGCTAACTGCGGTTTTCTTCTTGAGAATCTTATTGGTACTCGATCTGTCGCCCGTTTACTGCAACAAAACGCTTAGTGCTGCGTCACCGTCAGCGCGCCCGCTTCGATTTCCCAGGTGATGCTTGTACACGCGCGCAGGAACGCATGGTCGTGGCTCACGAGGAGCAGCGCTCCTCCGAATTGCGTGAGCGCTTGCTCCAATGCCTCAACCGAATGCAGGTCGAGGTGGTTGGTGGGCTCGTCCATGATGATGAGAGCGGGGGCGTCCAGCAGGCCGCGGGCAATCATCAGTTTTCGCAGCTCACCGGGGCTGGTTGCAGCGCCTTCCATGATGCGGTCGGGTTCTGAGTTCAGCTGCGCCACGCAGCTGAATACATGTCCGCGGTCGGTAGGGGAGAGGGAGCGGACCTCTTCGAGTATCTGCGACCGTTGCTCCCGACTCGGCTCTTGGGGTATGTCGAGGATTGTGAGGGCGTGCGCATCTCGGTGTTCTGCCTGCAGATGCAAGAGCGCGCGAAGATGGTCGAGCAGGGTGGTCTTTCCGGCACCATTTGGCCCAACGATCCCGATGCGTTCTGTATTTCCCACAAAGAGCTCCGGCAGCTCGAGTTCGCTCTCGCCGCACGGGATACGGCCCGCGGGAATGTGGAGCACGGTCTTGCGGGAGCTGGGCTCGGCGTTCAGAAACAGGCTGCCATCGTAGCGCTTGGGCACGAACGTCGCGGCAGCCCTGTCTTGCGCCGCGGCCATGCGCCCATCCATTTGGCGCAGCAGTTTGCCGCGGGCGCCGTCCTGACCCGTAAAGATGGCGAGGTCGATTTTGGCGCGTGCGCTTTTGTCCTTGGGGTCGAGCCCTCGTTTCGAGCGCCTGGCATCCGCCCGTGCAGCCTCCTGAGCGCGCTGCTCGCGCTCGGCGGAAAGGCGCGCGAGATAATCCTTCGCCCTCTTTCGTTCGTCTATCGCGGTCATTCGCTCTCGTTCCGCCTGGCTGCTTGCTTGCGAGTATCCGCCGGGGCGGATGACGATGTGAGTCTCCCCACGGGGCCCGCTTGCCTCGAACGACGCGCAGCGCGATACGAGCGCATCCAGCAGCTCGCGGTCGTGACTCACGAGGATGCCGACGCCGGTGAAGCTGGCCAGCAGTCCTGTCAGTTGGGCACGGGCCTCGCGATCGAGGTGATTGGTCGGTTCATCCACAACGAGCGCATCGGGTCGTTGCCAGAGGGAGCAGGCGATCTGCAGCTTTTTGCGCTCGCCGATGCTCAGCTCGTCCCAGCGCCATGGCATGTCGTCGGTGAGATTCAACTGCGTGCAAAGGCCGCGTGCCTCGCGACCGAAGTCGAGTGCGAAGTCCGCGAGCGCATGGGGTGCCTCATCAGCTTCTTGCGGACAATAGACGGCGAACAGCCCGTTCGATACGGTGCCGGAGTCGGGCGCGATCAAGCCGCAGGCGATTTTGGCGAGCGTTGACTTGCCGCAGCCGTTGTCACCCAAAAGGCCAGTCCAGCCCTGCGGGAAGGCGATGGTCACGTTATTTAGAATGGGGTCTTGCGCCGCTGGGTGCGTGTAGGTCACGCGCGTGAGTGCGAGCTGCATGAAGACATCCCCTCCTTGTTCTATCGGAGGTCAACGGGTCGGTTGATGGGGATGTCTAAAAGCGCATGGTCGCCTTGTCTCTTCGCGGTGACGCCCTCGCATGGGCCCGAATCTATCGGGCGGGCGAGTCAGAGTCTAACACGGGATCGTGATGCCAGCATGTGGAACGCAGGCGACCTATCGTTTTTGCGCGTGGCTTGTGAGGTGCCAGCCGTTGCAATATGGGCAGCGGTAGATCGAGAGCCCACGTCTCCCGTGTTCCTCGCAGGAAATCAGGGCCGCTTCTGCCTCGGGGCGGCTTGCGTAGCGGTTCTTCGACTCGCAAGCCTTGTGGCGGAGGGCTGCGTCATGTTCAGCGTCGATTCGTTCTTCGCGTGCATGTTCGCGAGCAAAGAGGTCGTCCATGCCGCCAGCGCTCAAGCCGTCCTCAAGGTCGGCCTCGAATGCCGCTCGTTGCTTGGCGCGCGCTGAGCGCTTGTTGCTCGCCATGGAAACTCCCATCGATAAAGGAATCGGGGCGGGTATCGCAGATTGCTGCGCTCGTCCCTGATTGAATCGCTGTTTGTGCGAACGGCACGAGACCTGAACGACTGTGGGCGGAATTACCCTCGGTCTTCTAGTGGTGACAGGCGTGCTCGGGACCCATGGCGTCGAGCTGCCCAGTGGCGATGCGCTCGGCGGCGGCTCCCACGGTCGCGGACTCAGCATCGTGCAGGACGGTGATGCCCGCGGCGGCAAAGCCTTGCATGGGGCGCATGCCCATGCCTACGGCCACGATGGCGTCGATACCGGCCTCGGAGAGGATACGCACGGGCCGCATGCAGCCGCCCTCTTCGTGAGGGGGATTGGCGATGGTACCCTCGACGGAGACCTTGCCGTCCTCGATGTTCAGGATGGTGAAGCAGTCGGCGTGGCCAAAATGCGCGGAACGCTGGGCGTCAAAGCCGCCTTTGCCAATGGAGGGAACTGCGAGCTTCATGTGCAAAACCGCCTTTCCGGGCGTGTCCATTGACGCGCGGTGAAGATAAACCGACACCCATGGTAACGCGTTTCCGCTCGCTCCGCATGTCGAGGCCTTAGCTCGCAGCTAATGAAATCCCCGGCAGAGGTGTAAATAATGGGGGGTGTCGAGGCGACTTGAGGGATAGGTCGCTGTCATGGGAGGGAAAACGTGGAAAATAATCAGGTAAAACAGCCGCGTTCCGGGATCGCCATTGCCGGGTTGGTGCTCGGAATCATCGCGCTCCTCACGTCCTTGCTGCCGATCATCAACAACGTGTCGTTCTTCATGGCGCTCGTCGGCGCCGTGCTCGCCATTGCCGGGCTTGTGTCTTGCCTGCGTGGAAAGCGCGCGGGCAAGGGCCTCGCCATCGCCGCGATTGTGGTGAACATCGTTTCCGTTGCAGCTGTTTTGGGTAGCCAGAGCATGTATAGCGCTGCAATCGACGACGCCGTGAACGGCCCGAAGGCCGTGCAGTCTTCAAAGGACGATGCCTCTGAGGACGATGATTCCAGCGATGATGAGCCTACGTCGTCTGCTGATGAGAAGCTCGCCGTGGGAGCTTCGGTCGAGCTGTCCAACGGCATGACGGTTTCGGTGGACGAGGTCACGCCGGGCCTCACCAATTACGATGGCACCGCCATGACCGGTGTGCGCGTCACCTACACGAACAACAGCGATGAAAAGCTATCGTTCAACTCGTACGACTGGAAGGGGGAGAGCGCGAACGGCGTCCAGGGCGATAATACGTATTATTCCGAGGCGACCGAAGAGCTTTCCTTTGGTGACCTGTCGGCGGGAGGCACGGTGAGCGGCTATGTGTACTTCGAGGGCGATGTCTCGAGCATCCTGTATTATTCTTCGCCATTTGCCGACAAGCCCGCTGCGACTTGGGCGATAGCCTAAGCGGTTTGAACGGGGTGCCGCTGAGATTTCGCGCGGGCGTGGGGAATCTCGGCACATGTGAGGTGCTTGGCGAAAGTCCCGGCATAATCGCATCGATCGGAACGTGGCGGTGATTTGGGCCAAAGGGGCGCATCGGGCATGCGCCCCTTTGCGTAGAACGTGATTACAATGGGAATGGAGAAAGTGGAGGCCGGTCATGACGGAGCGGTTAACTGAAGAAGTGCTGCAGGAGCTGTTGGATGCTCCGAGCCTCGACGCGTTCGTCGACGGGCGCGAATTCCCTGCTGAGACGCTGGTGGGATTCTTGGGGCGCATGCTCGAGAAAAAGCACCTCAAGCGCTCGCGCGTGGTGCGCATGGCAGACCTCAACGAGACGTTCGGCTACCAGATCTTCACGGGCGCCCGCAACCCCTCGCGCGACAAGGTCCTGCAGATTGCCTTCGCCATGGCACTCACCCTGCGCGAGACGAACCGGGCGCTCAGAGCCGCCGGGACGAGCTCCCTCAACCCCAAATGCCGCCGCGATGCAATCATCATCTTTTGCATCGGCCAGGGGTGCAGCCTCCAGAAGGTGAACGAGGAACTGTATCGCCTGGGCGAGGAGACCGTCTGCTAAATGTCTCCGTGCGCTGGTATGATGCAGGTCATGGGGAATTCCGAAGACATATCCACATTCAATGCCTCGAACCGGGGGGACGGCGCGTTCCGCCACGAGCTCGAGGTGTTCCTGTCCCGCGCGTCCGAGGCCACGACGTGGCATGTCGAGCGGGTGATCAAGCAGTCCGACTTTGAGACGACCGAGTTGGTCCGCGGGTGCCCGGGTGCTGGCAGGGCCGGCAGGTACATCCGCAAGACCATCGACGCCTCTTCAGGCGTCGGCGGGGCGTATGAGGAGCTGTGGCGCGCCCAGGAGCAGGGAATGAGCCTTGCCTGCGTCCCAAGGCTGATTGAGTGCTCGCGCAACGGCGGCACGATGACCGTCGTGATGGAGCACGTCGACGGCTGTACGGTCGAAGAGCTGGAGCGGGCTCTCGGCGCGGGCGAGGTGCTCGCCACCTCGGTGCTGCCCGCTTTGTGCCGGTCGGTGACGGAACTGCACACGGCGTTCGACCGCCCGATCATCCATCGAGACCTCAAGCCGACGAATGTGATTATGCGTGGCGGCGAGGCGGTCATCATCGACTTCGGGAGTGCGCGCACGTGGAATCCCGATGCGTCGACCGACACCACGCATTTCCTCACGCGATGCTACGCCCCGCCCGAGCAGTTCGGGTTCGGGCAGACCGACGAACGCACCGATGTCTACGCGCTCGGCAAGATCCTCTATTTCTGTCTGACGGGTGAGCAGCCCCCGAATATCTGCGGGGCCGAGGAATGCACCCAAAGGGGCATCGGAGGCGCATGGGCGCAGGCCATAGGAACTGCGTGCGCGTTCGATCCCGCTGCCCGGTATGGCTCGGTTGCGGATTTCGGCGCAGCGGTCACCGCCGCGGCCGGGCGTGTGCCCGCCGGCGTGTCAAAGCGAGGGGCCGGCGCAGCTCCCGCCTTGCGAGAGTCCACGAGGGTCTTGCGAGAGTCTGCAAATAGCCGGAGGCAATCGGTCCGTGTTCCCACGTGGATGGGGCGGGCCTGGAACGTCTGGGTCCTGCTGATGCTCGTCGCGATGCTGTGGATGAGCGTCGACACGATCTTCAACCCTTTGCCGCAGGATGCGGGGAAGTCTGTGGGGCTCCTGTTCGTTCAGAACATCGTCTGCATCGATCCCATATTGATCATCGGGTCCTACCTGATGCTCGATCGCCGCAGGATCCGCGAGAGGTGTCCCGCCTTGGCGCGATGGGGCGTTTTGCGCGAAACCGTCTACGGCCTCATCGTGATCGTCGCCATCCTCTTTGGGGGTGCGCTCATCATGGTTCTGGTTGAGTGATCGTAAACTCACAACGACGTGGCTGTGGAGCTGAAATCGCACCGTGTCCAAAGTGTCGCGCGTTCGGCGGCGGGGCCGGTGCGTCCGCTCTGCGGCCGTGGGCAGATGCGTCCCGCCTCGTCTGTCTAGAGGCTGAAAGCCCACAGGTTGGCGCATTGCGCGAGAATGCGCTCGAGGTCCCAGGGGTGCGTGCTGTTCTGCTCGCTGTTGGGGTCTCGCACCGTAACCTGTCCGTTCTCGGCGAGGCCCGCGAGTACGATGAAATGCCCCGTGGTCGTGAAGTCGCCGGGCCGTACGCTGCAGATGACGGGGTGGCCCGCCTCTAACTCGGCGCGGACGGCATCGGCGGATGCTGAGATTTCCCGGGAGTTCAGGCCGATTGAAGCCGCTCCGTCGCTCATGAGGGTCCATGCGGTCATGCCGTCAACGGTGTGGCCCTGTTCCTCACTGAGGCGAGCCATCGCGGTGGGATCGAGATTCGTGTTTCCCGTTAGCGCGACGTATGCCATGGACAGGCACGTGGGCCCGCAGCCATTTTCGCGCATGTTTCCACCGGCGTAGGGCTCCTCGGACCATTGAGGATCGGTTTGGTACAGGTATGGAACTTCGCCCTGCCGCCACCCCCCCACGGGCGTGGAGCTCGCCGGTTCGCCCTTGCCGGCGACGGGACTCGTGAGCGTTTCTATGCGTCCTCTGATGAGCGACTGCGCGACGAATAGGGCGGCGAGCGCAAGGGCTGCCACGAGGATGAGCTTGCCCCGACCGCGCCCTCGTTGCCTCTTGCGTTCGCGTCGCCCGTCACCGGAATCAAATCCGCTATCGGGCCTGAAGCACCCGCCGCTCGCCTTGCGCCTTGCGCCTGCCGTCTGTTCCGCGCCCGCCGTCGGGCCCTGCCCGTTCCCGCGTCTGAAGCGCCCGCTGTCGATGGGTCCGTCGAAGACACGCGTGGGGCGGTATGCGGGCTGGCGTCTTTGGGTGTGCATGGCGGTCCTCCATGGTCGGTATGTGTACAACACCCATGGTGACCTGCACTTCTAACTCGATGATGACGCTACCGTGACGGAACGGTCACAGTGCTAAAGGAGGGGTTAAACCTTTCTTAACACAGTGTGAACCTCCCGGCGGGGACGGGAGGCAGCCGTGCCCCCCGCGCTCGGGTCCCGTCGCCGCCGGGCTGACGCGTGCCGTCCGGTGCACGGCCAATCGTATGCCGTCCTACTCGGGTCAGTCGGCGAGGTCTTCGAAGGACCCTGCGCGGTAATTCTTGAAAACGATGCCATCGCCGTCCTGCGTGGCGTCCAGATCGACGTCGGCCATGATGCCGAAGTCGTGGTCGCCGTCCGAGTCGTGGAAGATCTGGTGCACATGCCAGACGTGCTCGCTGAGTTCGTCAGAATCATCGATCTCGAGGAACGCGGCCGATCGCGCATCGGCATCGGTGAGCAGGTCCTCGTGGGCCCCGTAGAACGCATCGAGCACGCGGCCCCAGCGGAACTCGCCGAAGCCCCAGTCCTCGTCGAGGGCTCCGAGTTCGGCGGCCTTATCGAGAGCGGCGAGGCGCACGCGCTGGAACAAAGCGTTGCGGACCATGAGCGTCATGCCGCGGCGGTCGGCTACCACCTCGTCGGTTCGCTTGAGCGGTGCCGCTCCGGGCGCCGCTCCGGCGTTCTCCCATTCGTCCACCAGGCTGGAGTCGACCGAACGCACGACGAGGCCCAGCCACGAGACGATATCGTCGAGCTCTTCCGTCCCGCGCTCGACCGGCACGGTGCGGTCGAGCGAGCGGTAGGCCTCGGTGAGGTAGCGTAGAAGAATGCCCTCGCAGCGAGCGATCTTGTACTGGGCGATGTAGCTCTTGAAGTCGCAGCCCGTTTCGAGCATGTCGCGCAGCACGGACTTGGGGCTGAGCTCGTAGTCGTTCGCCCAGGGCACCTGCGCGCAGTACTTCGCGAACGCGACCTCGAGCATGTCCTCGAGCGGCTTGGGGTAGCTGACGTCCTCGAGGCGGTCCAGGCGCTCTTCGAAGTCCACGCCCTC
>NZ_DAWDUX010000007.1:59399-60233 GCF_052346665.1 Collinsella sp. | reverse complement strand
ACCTCCCATCTCGAGGACTTTATTTTCCAGTCCAAGAAATGGGAGGCAGTTCACCAGACTCTAGCCTGGAAGACGGGGGCAACCTACCGCAGAACTCTGCTTGGTGCAGCTATGAGCGCGGCTACCTTACATGGCGAAGTCGCCGCCCACGAGCGTGCTTACGGACTGCTCGTAGTACACGGCGGAGATGGTCTCGGCGAACTCACCGGCGACGGAGATGGTCTTGATCTTGCCGCCTTCCTCAACGGGGATGGCGTCGGTGACCAGGCACTCGACGATAGGCGCATCGTTCAGGCGCTGGATGGCCTGGCCGGAGAAGATGCCGTGGGTTGCGCACACGTAGATGTCGCCAGCGCCGAGAGCCTTGAGCTCGCGCACGTTGGCGCACAGGGTGCCGGCGGTGTCGATCATGTCGTCGTTGATGATGCAGGTCTTGCCCTCAATATCGCCAATGATGCCCATGACTTCGGCCGCGTTGTGGCGCGGACGGCCCTTGTGCGCGATGGCGAGGCTGCAACCGAGCATGTCGGAGAGCTTCTTGGCGGCCTTGGCGCGACCCACGTCGGGGGAGACAACGACCAGATTGTCGGTATCGAAGCCCTTGGCGTCATAGTAATCGGCAAAGAGCGGCAACGCGGAAAGGTGGTTCACCGGGATGTCGAAGAAGCCCTGGATCTGGCCCTGGTGCAGGTCGAGCGTGATGATGCGGTCGACGCCGGCGCACTCGAGGAGGTTGGCGACGAGGCGAGCGGTGATGGGCTCACGCGGGCCGGCCTTGCGGTCCTGGCGGGCGTAACCGTAGTGGGTGATGACGGCGGTGATGGAGCGGGCGGA
>NZ_DAWDUX010000007.1:0-59389 GCF_052346665.1 Collinsella sp. | reverse complement strand
GCGGGCGGATGCGCGCTTGGCGGCGTCGGTGGCGATGAGGAGCTCCATCAGCATGTCGTTGACGTTGCCGCCGGCGACGGACTGGATGAGGAACACGTCGGCGCCACGGACGGTCTCGTCGTAACGGGCGTAGATCTCGCCGTTGGCGAACTGCTTGAGGGTGAGTCCGGAGAGCTCAACGCCGAGCTGGTTGGCGATCTTCTGGGCAAGCGGACGGTTGGAGGAACCGGAGTACACTCGCAGGATCTTGCTCATATCAACGGTCTTTTTGGGATCGGTTGTTGGCATGACTTCTCCTTTATACGCCACAACATCCATACACGCTCTATATATTAGCCACTTTGCCAGCTATTTGACCATCGATAATCCGCCCAAGGAAACTTCATCGGTGAGAGGAGCGGTGTTTCAATTGGGGACAGGTACAAATTGAAAATATGCCGGGCTTGCGGCGTTCATGAAAAAGCCGGCCTTCCGAAGTGACGGATGGCCGGCGGACCCTTGGCGAAGCACCTCGGGCGGCATGTTCAATTTGTGCCTGTCCCCAATTGAAACTTAGAGGCGAGCGCGGCGCTTCTCGGTGTAGCCCTCGATGATGCGCTGGTCGTTACGCTCGACGGCGAGCGCGCCGCTGGGCACGTCACGTGTGATGCAGCTGCTCGCGCCGGTGATCGCGTCGTCGCCGATGTTCACGGGGGCGACCATCATGGTGTCCGAGCCAATGAACGTGCGGTCGCCGATGGTGGTGGCGTGTTTGTTCTTGCCGTCGTAGTTGCAGGTGATGGAGCCCGCGCCCACGTTGACGCCGGCGCCCATGGTGGTGTCGCCAATGTAGGAGAGGTGCGGCACCTTGGAGCCCACGCCAATGGTGGACTTCTTGATCTCCACATGCGTGCCCACGTGCGCGCGGTCGAGCAAGTGCGTACCCGGGCGCAGGTAGCAGCGGGGGCCGCAGGTGACGCCGTTCTCGATCGCAACGTCGATGGCCACGGTTTCATCGAGCGAACAGTTGTCGCCGGCGACCACGTTGGTGAGGCGGGTGTTGGGGCCGAGCTGGCAGCCCTCTCCGATGCGGCAGGTGCCGATGAGGTGCGTCTGCGGCCACACGACCGTGTCGCGACCGATTGTCGCGTCGGGGGAAATCCACGCCTGGGCGGGATCGATGAACGTGACGCCCTCGGTCATGAGGCGCTCGTTGATGCGGTCGCGCGCGATGGCGGTGAGCTCGGCGAGCTGCACGCGGCTGTTCACGCCCAGGCCGTCGCGGTAGTCATCGCAGTGGAAGATGGTGACGGCATGGCCGTGGCCCTTGAGGATCTCGACCATGTCGGGCAAGTAGTACTCAGCCTGCGCGTTGTCGTTGCCGATTTCGCCGATGTGGGCGGCGAGCAGCGCACCGTCGAAGGCGTAGCAGCCGGCATTGCATTCCAGCAGCTCGGCATCCTGCTCGGGCGTGCAATCCTTCTGTTCGATGATGCGGTTGACCGAGCCGTCTGCGGCGAGCTCGATGCGGCCGTAGCCGAAGGGCGCAGGCGGAGTGAAGGTGAGCACCGCACCGGCGTGTGTGCCGTTGGCGACCGTGTTGGCGAAGGTGCGGATGGTGTCGGCCTGGATGAGCGGCAGGTCGCCGTTGAGGACCACGATGGGTCCGGCATCGATGCCGGTGGCCTCCAGCGCGCAGCGGACGGCGTGACCGGTGCCGAGGCGCTCGGCCTGCTCGACGCACTCGACGACACCGGCGGCAGGCGTGCCCTCATAGGCACTGGCGATCATGGCGCGGACCTCATCGGAGTGGCTACCCACAACAACGATGACGCGGTTGCAGCCCGCCGCGAGCGCGGAGTCGATGACCCAACAGGCCAGGGGCTTTCCCAAAATCTTGTGAGACACTTTGGCATGGTTTGACTTCATGCGCGTGCCCTCGCCGGCGGCCATTACAATCGCGGTAACATCCATATATGGCTCCCAAAGATTGGTTGCAGGTTCCACGCGCGCATGGCGCGCGTAATGCGATGATACCGCAGCGTGGGAGGCGGATGGTGCGCACCGGGGGATGCGCGTGCAATTGTCACAGGGGAGGTGCGCTCTTGGCTCAGGCAGTACGACACACGGCGTTCGACGCCATGCACCCCGTGGTGCCCGCGGTGTTCATCACGATCACGCTCGCTCTCACCATGTTTTCGATGCATCCGGTCTTGGTGGCTATCTCGTTCGCCGGCGGATTTGCATACGCGGCGTGCGCGCGCGGCATCTGGGCGGCGCTGGGGTCACTGCGCTGGCAGCTGCCGGTGGTTCTCGTGATCACCCTGGTGAACCCCCTGTTCGTCCACATGGGGTCGACCGAGCTGTTCGTGTTCTTTGGGCGACCGGTCTTTATGGAGAGCTTGCTCTACGGCTGCGCGATGGCGCTTTTGTTCCTCGCGAGCGTTCAGTGGTTCGCCGCCGCCTCCGCGATGCTTTCGTATGACAAGGTTTTGGGCTTGTTGGGAAATTCGATTCCCGTTGTGGCACTTATGGTCTCGATGACGATGCGCCTGGTGCCGAGGTTTTTGAGGCAGGGTCGCGCGATTGCGTCAGCGCAGGATGTGGCGCGGAGCTGCGCGGTGTCTGCGGGGGGCGGTGCCGATAGCGGTGCAGAGACGAGGTCGAAGGAGCATGGTTTGCAAGGGCCGCGTGCGTTGCGGACGAGCGCGGAGGCCGTTGTCGGCGCGTCGGGGTGGCACCTGCCGTTGAGATCAGGGGGGCGCGCTGCCCGGGGTCGAGGGCTGCCCGCCGGCGTTGCGAGCCGGTTGCGTCAGAGCTCCGTGCTCATGGGGTGGGCTATGGAGGACTCGCTTGAGACGGCCGACGCCATGCGCGCCCGGGGCTGGGGCGCCTGCAAGCGCAGGACGACCTACATGCCGTATCGGTTCACGCCGCGCGATGCCGCGGCGGCGGCGATGCTGCTGATGGGAGGGCTCCTGTGCGCGTGGGCCTCCTGGACGTTGACCGCGCCCTACGCGTTCTACCCGCGTCTTAGCCCTATTGATATGTGGTGGGGGTACCTGCCGTATGCAGCCTGGATGTTCACGCCCGCCGTGCTCCATATATATGAGATGAGGAGATTCGCATGAGCGATTGCCAAGCCGGTATGGGCAGCGGAGGGCTCGGTACGGGCGGCGGAGGGCTCCACACGGACGATGAGCTCCACGCGGACGATGGGCTTTGCACGGACGACGGGCTTTGCGCGGACGGCACGGGGCTCCGCGCGGACGATGGTGGAGCTCGCGCGCAGGCCGGAGCCCCCGCGCACGCGCCTGCCCCGGAGCGGGTCGGAGCTCGCACGCGGACCGGAGTTCGCGCGAAGACCGGAGCTCGCGCGCGGGCACTTGCCCCGGCGCTCTCTTTCCAAGGTCTGTCTTTTTCCTATCCCCATTCGTCCACGCCCGCTTTGGTGGATGTCGACCTGAGTATTGAGCCGGGCGCGTTTGCCCTATTGGTGGGTGATACCGGTTCGGGCAAGTCCACCCTGCTGTCGCTGGTGAAGCCGCAGATTGCGCCAGCTGGGTGCCGGGCAGGATCGGTTCGGGTGTTCGGACGTCCGGTGGGGGGCCTTTCGGACGAGGAATCTGCCCGTACGGTGGGGTTTGTCTTCCAGGATCCCGATAACCAGATCGTGTGCGACAGCGTGTGGCACGAGATGGCGTTTGGCTTGGAGAACCTGGGCGTTCCCCAGGCCGAGATGCGGCGTCGCGTGGCGGAGGCCGGGTATTTCTTTGGCATGGGTGATTGGTTTCGCTGCGCCACGGACGCGCTCTCGGGTGGGCGCAAACAGCTTCTGGCCTTGGCATCCACGCTGGTGATGCAGCCGCGCCTGCTGCTGCTCGACGAGCCCACGGCGCAGCTTGATCCCATTGCGACCAAGAATTTCCTGCATGCGCTGTTTCGCGTGAATCGCGAGCTGGGCTGTACGGTGATCGTGGCCACCCATGCGCCGGAGCTCATGGCAGATTACGCCACGTGCGCGTTCGAGCTGCGGAGCGGTCGCGTGCACGAGGTGGCGCTCGAGGAGTTTGGCCGCTGCGTTTCCATGCGAGGAGCTGCAGGCGAGGCGGCTGCTACGACCACGCACGCTGGTCGGATGCACGCCGGTGCCGCGAACGGCGGCACTGCCGTCGAGGTGCGTGGTGCGTGGTTTCGCTATGGACGCGACGAAGATTGGGTCCTGCGCGGCACCGAGCTGTCCGTGCGCGCGGGCGAGCTGCACGCTCTGGTGGGTGGCAATGGCTGCGGAAAGTCCACGCTGCTGGCGCTGATGGCGGGAACGAAACGCGTGCAGAAGGGCATCGTTCGCATCGATGCGCGCGAGAGGGCCCTGCTGCCGCAGGACCCCAAGGCATTGTTCGCCGAGGAGTGCGTGCTAGACGAGCTTATGGAGTGGTCGAGCGTTGGAGCTTACGGGCCGCAAGAGGTCGAGGCCATGCTTTCGAGGCTTGGCCTTGCCGACCGCGCCGCTGCGCATCCGTATGATTTGTCGGGCGGTCAGCGTCAGCTGCTTGCCTTGGGCAAGGTGCTCCTGGTACGGCCGCGCTTGCTGCTGCTCGATGAGCCCACCAAGGGGCTCGACCGCGCGGCTCGCCGCAGGGTCGCGGAGGTGCTCGAGGAGGAACGCGTGCGGGGTGCCACCATCGTTATGGCGACGCACGACCTGGAGCTCGTCTCGAGCCTTGCCAACAGCGTCTCGCTGCTGTTTGACGGCGAGGCTGCCTGCACGGAGCCTGCCGACGAGTTCTTCCGCAACAACATCTTCTACCGGTTGTGATGCACATGAGGTTTGACGACGAGAAACAGCGCGCTGCGGCATCGCCTGACGGGCTGGCCGCCTATCCCGGAGGAGCCCTGCTCGAGGTCGTGCTCCTCGCTGCGGTTCCGCTTGCGATGGGATTGGCCCTCGTTGCGGGCTTTGCCCAAACGGCGCTGCTCATGTTGCTGGTGGTGACGGTGGTGCTCGCCTTGTTCTTCGCGGGGTACGAGGCGGGTCGTCCGGCGCTGAGGCAGATTATGCCCACGCTTGTGCTCTCCGCCCTTGCGGCCGCCGGGCGTATCTTGTTCGCCGCGGTGCCGGACTTCAAGCCGGTCTCGGCCATCGCGATCATCGCCGGAGCCACCCTGGGCCGCCGAAACGGCTTCATGGTTGGGGCCCTCGCCGCGCTCGCCAGTAACTTCTTCTTTGGTCAGGGCATGTGGAGTCCGTGGCAGATGTACGCCTGGGGCATGGTCGGATACCTGGGCGGAGTGCTCGCAAGCGCCGGCGTATTCGACAACCGCGCCACGGGTAAGCCGCGTATGGTGGCACTCGTCACATGCGGACTTGCTTCTGGGGCCCTCTACGGCGTGATCATCAACGCCTACGGCGTCTTGGGGTTCGTGCGCCCGTTTACCTGGCCTGGCGCTCTGGCGTATGTGGCGGCATCGCTGCCGTTCGACGTCATTCACGGTGTTGCGACCGCGGTGTTTCTTGCGGTCCTGTATGGCCCGTGGACGCGCCGCATCAACCGTGTGGTGCGCAAATACGGCCTTCGTGGGTAAACTGATCTCATGCAAACATCATATGTAGCTGATTCGACCGGGCGCGTGCCCACCCGGAGGTCCACATGCACGGAGACAGCATTCTCCTCGCCACATTTGTAACCGCCCTCGTCGCGGCGTTTTTGGGCGGCATCCTCGCCCGTGCCGCGCGCCTCCCACCGGTTGTGGGTTACCTGCTCGGCGGTCTTGCGGTAGGGCCGTTCACCCCGGGCTTCATCGGAGATTCGCATGCGATGAGCCAGCTTGCCGAGGTGGGCGTCATGTTCATGATGTTCGGCACCGGCCTGCACTTCTCCTTCGATGACCTCGTGGCCGTGCGCCGCGTTGCGGTGCCGGGTGCCTTGCTGCAAACAGCCCTCGGCACGCTCGCCGGCTGTGGGCTGGGTCTTGCTCTTGGCTGGCCGATCGAGGCGGGCATCATGCTCGGCCTGTCCGTATCCATCGCTTCGACGGTCGTGCTCATCAAAAACCTGGCCGACGCGGGCCTCGCCGACACCGAGGGGGGTCGCATCGCGACGGGATGGCTCATCGTGGAGGACCTGATCACGGTGGTGATTTTGGTGGTGCTCCCGGTGGCGTTTCGCGCGGGGCTCGCAAGCTCGCTCACCATTGCGGCAGGTTTGTCGCAGATTGGCGAGTTCTCGTTTCTCATTGGACAGACGGGCATGGCGCTCGGCGTGCTCACGCAGGATCAGTACAGCCTGATTCTTGGCGCGGCGGTGCTGTCTATTGCGCTGAACAGTTTTGTGTTCAAGGCGCGCATGCCGCTTGAGCACGCGTTGGGTGGGGTTCCCGCTCTTGCGCGGCTGTATGGCGAGGCCGTCGGCACTGATGCGCCCGGCGCGGGCGCGCTGGATGGGTTCTCGTCCGGCAAGGTCTTGCTCGATGGTGCCGCGCCCGAGGGGGTCGATGCTGGCGGATTGCGGGATTCGGTGCCGCGCGCGGATAACGCGCTTCGCGGCGGTACGGAGACGCGCGGGAGTCGACGGCAAAGGTGCGCGCCATGCGCCCGCCCGCCCGCGATTGCCGTCGTTGCTTACAGCTCGATCTCCAGCGTGACGGGGCAATGGTCCGAGCCGAAGATGTCGCTGCGGATGCCCGTGGCGCGCACGCGGTCGGCGATGGAATCGCTCACCAGGAAGTAGTCGATGCGCCAGCCCGCATTGTTCTTGCGTGCGTTGAAGCGGTAGCTCCACCAGCTGTAGGCGCCCTCGAGGCCGGGGTTGGCGGCGCGGAAGGTGTCGGTGTAGCCGGCGTCGAGCAGCTCGCCGAACTTGGCCCGCTCCTCATCGGAGAAGCCCGCGTTGCCGCGGTTCGACTTGGGGTTCTTGAGGTCGATCTCGTTATGGGCGACGTTGAAATCCCCGCAGGTCACGACGGGTTTGCCGGTCTCGTCCTCGAGGGAGCGCAGGAAGGCGCGGTAGGCGTCGTCCCATGCCATGCGCACGTCCAGGCGGGCGAGCTCGTTTTGGGCGTTGGGCGTGTAGACGTCCACGAACCAATAGTGCTCGAACTCGAGCGCGCACACGCGGCCCTCGGTTGCCGCCGCGGCAACCAGCTCGAGGCGGTCGTCGTCGAGTCCCGCCCCGCGGCCCGCGGCGAGCACGGCGTCGGCGTGGCGGACGGAGAGGGGCTCCTCACGGCTGAACACGGCGGTGCCCGAGTAACCCTTGCGCTCGGCGTAGCTCCACGTTTGGTGGTAGCCGGGCAGGTCGATGTCGACCTGGCCCTCCTGCAGCTTGGTCTCCTGCAGAGCGAGTACGTCGGCGTCGAGCTCGGCGGCGATGTCGGTGAAGCTCGGGTCCTTCTTGAGGACGGCGCGCAGGCCGTTCACGTTCCAAGAGGCGAGGCGGTAAGTCCGGGTGGCGGTCATAGAGGGCTCCATTTCTGCATCTGCAGAGTGCATCAACGAGCTACATCTGCAGGGTGATGTAAGGTTTCATTCGGGTAACTATACTAGAGGAAATGGGAAATCGCGCGCGAGTGTGACGCGCCTGCCCTCGCTGGATACAATAGAGGGACTTGAACGTTCTCGAAAGGATCCTCATGGCACGCGATTCCAAAGTCTGGCGCTGCGGCAAGTACGAGCTCAAGTTCGATCGCCCGCGCATCATGGGCGTCCTGAACGTGACCCCCGATTCGTTTAGCGATGGCGGCGAGCACCTCGACACCGATGCCGCGATCGCGCACGGGCTCAAGATGCTCGACGACGGTGCCGACATCATCGATGTCGGTGGCGAGTCCACACGCCCCGGCTTTACCCCGGTCGATCCCGATACTGAGGCGCAGCGCGTGTTGCCCGTGGTCAAGGCCCTTGCGCGGGCGGGTGCCATCGTGTCGATCGACACGCGTCATGTGGAGGTTGCCAAGGCCGCCGTGCGCGTGGGCGCGTCGATCGTGAACGACGTGACGGGCTTCACGGACCCGCGCATGGTCGATTTTGTGAAGGATAGCGATTGCGGCCTCGTGGTCATGCATGCAGGTGAGGTGGGCGAGCTTGAGCGCCCGCGCACCCATACCGCCGTGCAGCTTGACACCTCGGCCGCCGCGTTCATGGCCGAGAAGGCTCGTGAGGCGGAGGCCGCGGCTCGCGCCTTGGGTGCAACCGGAAAGTCCAAGCGCGCCGCCAAGGCCAAGCTCATCTCGGGCATGATTCAGCCGCTGCAACCGCAGCTCCCGTTCGATGCCGCGGCGGTTGGCCCGAACGGCGACGCCGTCGCGCCCAGCGCTGAGTCTCCCGCCGCGGAGCCGTTGCCGACGTCTCCCGCCGCCGAGAGCGAGGTCGTCGCGCTCGACATGCCCCAGTCCGCCGCCGTTGCCGCGGAGCCCGCAGTAGCCGGTGACGACCTCGCCTCCGTTATGGCACGTTCCGCCGCTCGCACGGGCTCGGGTAACCGCACGTCGCAGCTCCGCCGCTTCACCCTGCCCGATTCCGCCCCCATCATGCGTCGCGTCATGGGTTTCCTCTCCGATCAGGCCCGCGCGCTCATTCACGCGGGCGTCGACCGCGAGCGCATCTGCCTCGATCCCGGCCCCGGTTTTGGCAAGGATGCCAACGAGGACATCGTGATCCAGCGCGAGATGGGCAAGATCGCCTCGCTCGGCTATCCCACGCTGTGCGCCGTGTCGCGCAAGCGCCTGGTGGGCGCCATCGCCGGTGTCGAGGACGCACATGACCGCGACATCGCCACCTTCGGCGTGTGCCTGGGAGCTATCGAGCAGGGTGCCAACATTGTTCGCGTGCACGACGTTGCGGGCTTTTACCAGTTCCTCAACGGCTTCTGGGCCATTGCGCGCCCTCAGCCTCGCCGCGCATACGTGGCGCTCGGATCGAACAAGGGCCAGCGAGAGGAGAACATCCGCGCCGCCCGCGACCTCATTGCGCAGATTCCCATGACGTGTGTCTCTGCCAGCTCGCGCATCTACGAAAGCGAGCCCGCGTACGAGACGCGCCAGCCGGCATTCGCCAACGCCGTGGTTGAGATCAAGACCGAGCTCGCTCCGCTCATCCTGCTCGAAGAGCTCATGAAGATCGAGCAGAAGCTCGGCCGCACACGCGGCAAGGGTACACGCCCCAACGGCCCGCGCGTTATCGACTGCGATCTGCTGTGGATGGATAACGAGATCCATGGCGGCGAAAAGCTACGCCTCCCGCATCCCGGCCTGGGCGAGCGCGATTTCGTGTTGGTTCCGCTTGAGGACCTCATGCATAACCCGGCGCGCTTCTTCCGCTACGAGGGCCTCGACGTCAAGGAGCCCGAGGACCGCGTGGGCCACGTAGTGGCGGAGCTCGGCACCCTGTAAGCCGCCCGCTCGCGTCCGCGGTGGGGGAGCGCATGCAGGCACCGCGCTGGGCTGAACTGGGTCAGGCTGAACGGACCCAGCCCAGGCCAGCCTGACCCAGTTTGGGCCGGGTTAGGCCAGGCGGCGGTAGATCTCGCAGATGCCCTTGATGGTGAGCTGGGTGTCGACCACATCGAAGACGTCGGTGGCCTCGGAGACGATGCCCGCAAGTCCGCCCGTGGCTATGACGCACGCGTCGTCGCGCCCCAGCTCGCGCTTGATGCGCGCGACCAGCCCCTCCGCCATCGCGGCGGCACCCACCACCGTGCCGCTCTGCACCGCCTCGACGGTGTTGCGCCCGATGGCATGTGCCGGAGCTTCGAGGGGCACGCTGGCCAAACGGGCCGCGCGGGCGGTAAGGGCATCGAGTGACACGCGGATCCCGGGGGCGATACACCCGCCGATATACGCTCCATGTTCGTTCACCACGTCGATGTTGGTCGCTGTGCCAAAGTCCACCACGATGCTCGGGCTGCCATAGAGCGCCGCTGCCGCGGTGGCGTTGGCAATGCGGTCGGCGCCGACTTCGGCAGGTGAGGCTGCCTCAATTGCGGTTACGGCGGAGGTTTGCGCCCCGACCACGATAAGACGCGCGCCAATCACTTCGGCCACGCCCTCCCATTCGCGCATGAGCTGAGGGACGACTCCGGCGAAGGCAATGGCATCCACGCAGGAGAGCTCGAGTCCGTCTTTGCGGAAATAGCCGAGCAGGCGCACGTGTATCTCGTCTTTGGTGAAGGCGCGGTCGGTGGGCATGCGCCAGGCATGCAGGAGCTCGTTGCCGTCAAACAGGCCGAGGGCGGTTTGCGTGTTACCCATGTCGATGGCTAGCAGCATGATGATGAACCTTCCGTTAACGGGGAGGAATTGCCGCACGATGCGGCCTGCCAGCGCACATTGTATACTTATTGGCTGTCAAAAACGCAAAGAGCGCCGCCATGGGCTCCCGCCGCGTCGGGGCGTCCGCGTGGCGAGGGCATGAGGAGCGACATGAACAAGAAGGCCAAGCGTCGTTTAGTGGTGATGGGCGGCATCATTGCCATTGCCATGCTGGTGATCGTGGCGATTGCGGGGGCGGGTGGTTCCGCTTCGTCGGTTACGGTCGCCGACGTCGCAACCGGATCGTACCAAGGTAAAAAAGTCCAGGCGAGCGGCGTGGTCGTGGCAGATTCTATCGAGAAGGACGGCGCGCGTGTGACCTTTGACATCGCGCCTGAGGATGAGTCGGGCGCGCCGAACCCCTCGGTTCGTCTGCGCGTTGGCTACGAGGGGGCGCTGCCCGCGACGTTTGGCGCGGGTGTTGTGGCCATCTGCACGGGTGACGTGGACAACCCGCCGTTCCTCAACTGCACGGAGATGGTCACCAAGTGCCCGTCCAAGTACGAGAGCGCCGAGGGATCCCTCACGGTGAAGGGTCTACTCGACCAGGCGGACGCCATGCTGTTCGAGGACACCAAGGTGTGCGGTTATGTTGAGGGTGACGTCAACGATGCCAGCTCCGCCATTCGATTCACCATCGAATCCCAGGGCGCTACGCTCAACGTGGTGTATAGCGGAGGGCTTGATGAGCAGATCGCGGACGGCGTCGCCGTGGTCGTGTCCGGTCATCTTGATTCCGATGGCAACTTCGTGGCGACGGAGCAGCCTGCAATTGATGCCTCCATCACCAAGTAGGAACGTAAAGGACAACGAAATGGGCCCGTGGGCGCGCATGGCGTCGACGCGCGGGATGTCGAGATACGGGAAAGGTGCTGCATGGTATCGACGATAGGTAATGTATTCCAGGCGCTCGCCCTGGTATTCGCGCTGGTGTCGGCAGTGCTGCTCGTGGCGAGCGGCAAAGTGGCAAGTACGGGGGCGGCAGGTTCCGGCGCCGCGCCCTCAACGGCCCCGGAACCCTCGGTGCCGATTGCGCGCATGCGCCACGCTGGGCAGGCGTTCGTCTACGCGAGCTTCGCCCTGCTGACGGCATGTGTGGGCATCATCCTCGTGTGCATGCTCACGGAGAATTACAGCCTAGCGTATGTGGTTTCGAATTACCCCGCGACGGACAGCCCCCTGCAGCCGCTCTACCGGGTGAGTGCCGTGTGGGCCGGTCGCCAGGGATCGCTGCTGTTGTGGACGTGGCTCATCTCCGCCTTCGTTGCCGTGCAGGCGTGCCGTCGCCGCCGCGCACATGAGGACCTCACGTTGGTGGCCCTGGGCGTGGCGCAGGTCATCGTCGCCCTGTTCGTCGCAGCGCTCGTGTTCTCGAGCTCCAACAATCCGTTCATGCCCACCGCCGCCGAGTACCTCAACGCCGACGGCACGCTCGCCAGCAAGATCGGCGGCATGAACCCGTTGCTCATGCATTGGGCGATGATTCTCCACCCGCCGGCGACCTTCATCGGCTACGCCGCCATGACGTTGACGTTCGCGTACGCCATGGCGGCTCTTATCACGGGCGATCTTTCGGCCCGCTGGGTCGAACTGTGCGACCGCGTTGCGGTGTTCGGTTTTATCTTCCTGTCCATCGGCATGGGCCTGGGTGCCGTGTGGGCGTACGTGGTCCTGGGCTGGGGCGGTTTTTGGGCATGGGACGCCGTGGAGAATGCGAGCCTTATGAGCTGGCTCACCTGCGTGGCGATGATCCACAGCTTTACGATGTACCGTAAGCACGGCATCTTCAAGCGTTGGAGCATGTTCACTGCCACCATCACGTTCATTTTCGTGGTGCTTGGCACGTTCATCACGCGCTCGGGCTTGGTCCAAAGTGTGCATGCGTTTGCCGAGGACCCGGTGTCCACATATTTCTTCCTAGCGATTATGGTGGCAAGTGGCCTAGCGTTTTTGCTTGGCCTGCTGTACCGTCACGGCGAGATCGGCGAGGATGACGACCAGATCGAGTCGATGCTCTCCAAGAACGGATCGTACTATCTCACGAACATCATCATGGTGATGGCGGGCGCGCTCGTGGCCTACCTTACGGTGTCGAGCGCCCTTCCCACATGGATGCCGCTGGGCGGCGCCGTGGTCGCGGCGGGTGCGTATAACGCCGTGGCGCGGCCGGTCGCCGTCGTGGTGCTACTGCTCATGGCTGTGTGTCCGCTCCTTGGTTGGCGCAAGACGCAGGGCCCTGCGTTTTGGGGGCATATGCGCCGTCCGCTTGCGGTGGCCGCCTGCCTTTTTGTGGCCGGACTTGTGCTCTTTGGGACGAAGCTGATGCCCACCTACAGTGCCATCTTGGCCGATGGCGGATCGGCTGCCGACGCTTTGGCCGAACAGGGGCCCGCGGTGTATTACTTCGCGCTGACAATCGTGGCCCTCGCGGCTATTTCGCTGCTGATTGCCGCTTCGGCCTACCTTTTGGTGCGCGGGGTGCGGGCCCGCATGCGGAACAAAGGAGAGGGCGCGCCGGCCGCCGCGTTCAACCTGTTCCGTCGCTCGCCTGCGCAGGCCGGCGGCTACCTGTGCCACCTGGGCATTGCGATCGCCGCGCTCGGTCTGGTGGGTTCCATGATGTACGTGCGCGATGTGACGGTGAGCCTTGCCGGCGAGAAGGGCGAGTCGGTCCAGGTGGGGGGCTACGTGCTGACCCTGACCGATACCGAGCGCTATGCCGACAGCCAGGATAACGAAGTCATGCGCGTGGAACTTGATGTGGCTAATGAGCAGGGGAACCTAATGGGGCATGTGGCACCTTCCATGAAGGTTGCCGCCGCAACGAGTCAGTCGACCCTCGATGCCGCGGTGCTTACGCGTCCGCTCGAAGACTTGTTCGTGGCGTTCCAGGGCCTGAACGCCGACGGCACGCTTTCCATCAACGTCAAGGTCAACCCGCTCATCCTGTTGACTTGGGCGGGCGGCGCCATCTCGACTTTAGGCATCGTCTTGGCATTCGCGCCGCGTCGTGCCACGCCGCTGCTGGCGGCAGACGAGCGCGCTCGTGCCCAAGCGAAGGCGAATGCGCGATGACGGCCCGTCCCCTGCCGTTTGCCCCCGGTTCCCGCGATGGGGCTTTGGGAGCGTGCGATCCGTTCGCCATTGAAGCGCGTGGCCTTGTCAAGCAGTTCGGCGGCAGGCGCGCGTTGGATGGGGTCGACCTCGTGCTGCCCCAAGGCGCCTTCCTCTCGATATTTGGCCCCAACGGCGCCGGCAAGACGACGTTACTGCGCGAGCTCGCCTTGCTGGCGCGCCCCACATGCGGCGAACTGCGTATGCTCGGCGTAAATGCCCTGGAGGAGCCCGATGCCTTGCGCGCTCGCGTAGGGCTCATTTCCCACAAGCCGATGCTCTATGGAGACCTGACCGCCCAAGAGAACCTGGCGTTCTTCGCCTCGCTCTACGGCATGGCGGGTGCTGCGGCACAGGCGCGCATCGACGATTTGCTGCGTTTGGTCGAGCTCGATCATCGGCGGAACGACTGCGTGCGTACGTTCTCGCGCGGCATGCAGCAGCGGCTCTCGATTGCCCGGGCACTTATCAGCGACCCCGAGATCGTGTTGCTCGATGAACCCTATTCCGGACTCGACCCTCATGCGGCGGAGCTCTTCGACCAGCTTATCGACCGTGTGCGCGAGGGGCGGACCTTCGTGATGGTGAGTCATGACCTCGAGAAGGGCTACGACCTATGCACCCATGCCCTCATCCTGGCGCAGGGCGCGGTCGTGGTGTGCGCCCAGAAGGCCGACGTGGACCGCGGGGCATTCCGCGACTTGTATTTGGCGACCGTGGGAATGGGGGTGGCGTAGATGGAGGAGAAGCGGGAGAGCCTGCGTCGTGGCGACGTGGGGGCGCAGGGTGCCGTTGTCGCTCCGGGTGCCGCCGTTGGCGCGGGTGCTATCGGCGTCCCGCGCGCCTCGGACGCCCCGGCCAAGCCCTCAACCTCCAAACCCTCGGCGTTCGCCCAGTATCGCGCCCTGTTGGGCAAGGACGTGCGGCAGGAATTGCGCACGCGCGAGATGCTCACCTCGATGGCTGTGTACTCGCTTTTGGTGCTGACGGTGTACGGGGCCGCGTTGGCGCAGGTGGGGGACAAACTGCAGGTTGTCTCCTTTTCCGGCGGTCTGCTGTGGGCACTTATCGTGTTTACGAGCCTGCTTGGTCTCAATCGCAGTTTTTCGCACGAGACCGAGTCGGGCTGCCTGGAGGGCATCCTGCTGGCGCCGGTTGACCGCGCGGTCGTGTTCTTGGCCAAGACGACTTCGAATCTGCTGTTCCTGCTCGCCGTTGAGCTGGTGACCGTACCGCTGTTCTTCGTCTTCTTCCTCTCGGGTGCACCGCTGTCCGCCACTGCGCCGATGATCGTGCTGCCGTTGTTGGTGGGCACGGTGGGCGTCGCCGGTGTGGGCACCTTGCTGTCGACCATGGCGATCGACACGCGCGGCAAGGACGTCTTGCTCGCCATCCTGTTCATACCGGTGGCGTTTCCGCTGCTGTATGCATGCGTCTCGGCCACCGGCGTCGCGCTCGCTGGCGTTGAGGGAACCTTTGCCACGTTCTGGAGGAGCCTTGCGCTCGCCGGCACCTACGATGTCGTGATGATTGCAGCCGCTTGGGGCCTCTACGAGTTCGTTCTCGATTCGTGATCCAACGAGCTGGTACCATACCTAATCAAAAAGGAAGGGGGTCTTGTGACCTTGAAGAAATCTAATGCAATGGTGCCCGCCCTGCTCGTGCTGGGCGCGCTGCTCATCGCGACTGACGTGGTATGGACGTTCACCTTGGCGCCGCTCGTGCAGGGTGCGCGACTGTCCGAATCCGTGGTGATTGCGGGGCAAATGGTCACCACCAAGTTGCTGCTGAGCCAAAAGATCTTCTACTTGCATGTTCCCGTTGCGATTGCCTCGTTCGTGTTCATGGGGGTGGCGGCTTACCACGCCCTGCGGTTCCTTGTGACCAAGGACCGTGCGCGCGATGTGCGCTCGCGCACCGCCATGCAGGTCACGCTTGTGTTCATCGTGGCAACCATGATCTCGGGCGATCTTTGGACGCGCTTCGAGTGGGGCGTCTGGTGGGTGTGGGAGCCTCGACTCACTACGTACTTCATCCTGATGCTGCTGGTGATTGGGTACTTTGTGCTGCGCAACGCGCTCGATGATCCCGAGAAGATCGCACGCTTCGCCGCAGTGTTTTGCGTTGTCTCGTTTGTGGATGCGCCCATTTCGTTCCTCATCACGCGCTTGGTGCCGAGCTCGGTGCATCCGGTGGTGTTCAGGACGGATTCTGGTCTGCCGCCGCTTATGCTCATTCCGTTTTTGCTGGGTATGGCGGGTGTGCTCATGGTCGCGTTTGCTCTGTATCGCTATGCGCTGCGGGTGAATGCCGCCGCCGATGAGGTTGAGGAGCTCAAGCGGCGCCTTGAGGATTTCGATTCCGCCGCGTCCCGTGCGGCCGCCGCCGAGGCGCTTGAGCGCCTGCGGACAAAGGCCGCGACCGTCGTTGCCGATGGCCGCGATGGCGCCAGCTGCGCCGCGGTCGTTTCTCCCGCAACCAACGAGCCTGAGGAGGGCTAAATGGATCCGATTCTTTCCGAGGTCTATTCGACTGTTTTGCCTGCGGCGCCCTTTGTCTTGGCTGCGTATGTGGGCATCTTGCTGGCGTTGTTTGTGTTCGTACTCTCCTTGTGGCGCAAATCAAAGCGCACGGAGGCCGACATCGAAGCGCTCAGGCGCGCGCTCGAGGAGCGGGAACGGGAGTCCCGATAGGGCACATTCCTTCTTCTGCGAAAGCTTAAACCCCTATAAAGCCAAAACGGCCCTTGGCAGGTGGCTGTCAAGGGTCGTTTTCCGTATATCACGTGAAGATGCGTGTGCCTTACGATGCCCTTGTGAACGAAGGTAGGGGTGCTGAGCTGGGGTGTCAGAACATGCGGACTCAGCTGCAAGCCATGCGTGAGAAGCCGTTGGAGAACTGGTCGGAAGCGCCTGATACGCTCGTGCTCCACACAGAGAAGGAGGACGAGATGACCGGGTTGTGCGTGAAGGCGGATCCAAATGCGGGACCGCGGGGCTTTTTGGAACAAGCACTCATCGATTCGGTGAGCGATGAGCAGGCGGGTGGGGACAGTTGGTGCGGAGTACCGCTCGGCAGATGGCTGCGCGATGAGGGCCGTGTTCCCATGCGAGCGGCAAAGACGCATCTAAGCAGGTTGGCGGCGTATGCCAACAGTACGGGGGAGACGATCACCGTGGTGAGAAACGGCATCCCCTGGTTCGAGATACGACCCCTTGCCGCCGATTTCATGTCGACGGTGTAGCCACACGCAAAAACTTCGCCCACCCGTACCCGCAAAGCGCGGTTCGGGTGGGCGAGGCGAGGGATTGGGCAAAGATGCGGGGGCTTGTCCGCTATTCGAGTTCGAATGCGCCGGTGTAGAGCTGGTAGTAGTAACCCTTCTTGGCGATGAGCTCATCATGCGTGCCGCGTTCGATTACGCGACCGTGGTCGAGGCAGATGATCACATCGGAGTTGCGGACCGTCGAGAGTCGGTGCGCGATGACGAACGTGGTGCGTCCCTGCATAAGGGCATCCATGCCGCGCTGGACAATCGCCTCGGTGCGCGTGTCGATGGAGCTCGTCGCCTCATCGAGAATCATCGCGGGCGGATCGGCGACGGCGGCACGGGCGATGGAGACGAGCTGGCGTTGGCCCTGGCTGAGCTGCGAACCGTTGCCGGTAAGCATGGTGCTGTAGCCATCGGGCAGGCGGCGGATGAAGTCGTCGGCACCTGCGAGCTCGGCTGCCTTGATGCACTCCTCGTCGGTCGCATCGAGCTTGCCGTACCGGATGTTGTCCATGACGGTGCCGGTGAACAGGTTGACGTCTTGGAGCACCACGCCCAGGGATCGGCGAAGGTCTGCCTTCTTGATCTTGTTCACGTTGATGCCGTCGTATCGGATCTTGCCGTCCGCGATGTCGTAGAAGCGATTGATGAGGTTGGTGATCGTGGTCTTGCCTGCGCCCGTAGCACCGACAAACGCCACTTTCTGACCGGGTTTGGCGTAGACCGAGACGCCGTGCAGAACCTCATGGTCGGGGGTGTAGCCAAAGTCGACATCGACCATGCGGACGTCGCCGCGCAGCGGAACGTACGTCACGGTGCCGTCGGCCTTGTGCGGATGCTTCCACGCCCAGAGGCCCGTGCGGTGATCAGCCTCTTCGATCTCCCAGGTGCTGGGGTTGACCTGGGCGTTGACAAGCGTCACGTACCCCTCGTCAACCTCCGGCTCCTGGTCGAGCAGCTCAAAGATGCGGTCCGCTCCGGCGAGACCCATGACCACGGCGTTGATCTGCTGGGAGACCTGTCCAATCTGGCCGCAGAACTGTTTTGTCATATTGAGGAAGGGAACCACCACGGCGATGGACAGCGGAAGGCCGGAGAAGGAGAGGTTGGGCACGCCGAGCGCCAAAAAGACGCCACCGGCAAGCGCAACCACGACATAGATGAGGTTGCCGAGGTTCATCAGGATGGGCATGAGGATGTTGGCGAACATGTTGGCCTTCTGCGAGACCTCGAAGAGCTTCTCGTTGCGCTCGTCGAAGTCCTCCTCCGCCGCATGTTCGTGGCAAAACGCCTTGACGACCTTCTGGCCGTTCATGACTTCCTCGATGTGTCCCTCAACAACGCCGAGCTCGGTTTGCTGCGCGATGAAGAAGCGCGCGGAGTTGGAGCCGAGCAGCTTGGTGAGGAACGTCATGACGGCTACACCGGCGATGATCACCAAGCCCATCCATGCCGAGAAGTAGAACATGATGAACAAGACGGTGGCGAGCACGATGACGGTTTGTAGGAGGTTGGGAAGGGACTGCGAGATCATCTGGCGCAGCGTGTCGATGTCGTTGGTGTAGTGCGACATGATGTCGCCGCGCTGGTTGGTGTCGAAATACCTGATGGGAAGGTCCTGCATGCGATTGAACATCTTTTCACGGAGCTTCTCGAGAGAGCCCTGCGTGATGACGGCCATGTAGCGATTCCAGAACAGGGAGGAGAGGTTGCCTATGAGGTAGATAATGGCGAGGGCGGTCACGAGGCCCACAATCTTGGGCTGTGCCGCCGCCCAGTCACCCGTCTGCCAAGAGGACGAGATGACTTCGAGGGCTTTTTGCAGGAAGAGCGAGCCAACTGAGTTGATGAGGCCGCATAGGAGTACGCCGGCCATGACCAACGGCAACAGGACGGGGTAGAACGAGAACAGCATCTTGACGAGACGTTTGAGCGTTCCGGGGCGGCGATTCTTTGCGCGAGCTGCGGTGGTTGCCTTACTCATGCGCCTCACCTCCTTCCTGAGCCTCCTCGCTCATCTTGTTTTGAGAGACGAATGTCTCGCGGTAGATCTCGGAGCTCTCCATGAGCTCGTCGTGCGTACCGATGCTGGCGATGCGGCCGCCCTCCATGACGATGATGCGGTCGGCGTCCTGCACACTCGTAATGCGCTGCGCGATGATGAGCTTGGTTGTCTCGGGCAGGTATTCGGCCAGACCGGCGCGGATCTTGGCGTCCGTCTTGGTGTCGACGGCGCTCGTGGAGTCGTCGAGAATCAAGATCTTGGGGCGGCGGAGCAGGGCGCGCGCAATGCAGAGGCGTTGCTTCTGGCCACCGGAGACGTTGGAGCCCCCCTGCTCGATCCACGTATCGTAGCCCTTGGGGAAGCCGTCGACGAACTCGTCGGCACAGGCCAGGTGTGCCGCCTCTCGGACCTCATCGTCGGTGGCATCGGGATCGCCCCAGCGCAGATTGTCGGCGATGGTGCCGCTAAAGAGCACGTTCTTCTGCAGAACCATGGCGACCTGATGACGCAGGGAGTCGAGGTCGTAGTCGCGAACGTCACGCCCGCCCACACGGACCGTGCCCTCGGTGACGTCGTATAGGCGTGCGATGAGGTTGACGAGCGTGGACTTCGCGGATCCGGTACCGCCGATGATGCCGATGGTCTCGCCGCTGGCGATGTGAAGATCGATGCCATCGAGCGCCTGCCGCTCGGCATGCTCGGAATACTTGAAGCTCACGTTGTCGAAGTCGATGGAGCCGTCCGCGACCTCATAAATGGGTTCGTTCGGATTGGCGATGGTGGGCTCGTCGTGAAGCACCTCGACGATACGATTGGCGCTTTCCTCGGCCATGGTCACCATGACGAAGATCATGGAGAGCTGCATGAGGCTCATGAGAATCTGGAAGCCGTAGGTGAAGGTGGACGAGAGCTGGCCGACGTCGAATAGCTCGCCCTGGCTCGTGATGATGAGCTTGGACCCGAGGAAGATGATGAGGACGAATGCGCCGTTGACGCACAGGTTCATCATCGGGTTGTTGAAAGCCAGAAGCTTTTCGGCGCGGGTGAAGTCGGCGCAGACGTCCTGCGCGGCGTGCGCGAACTTCTGCTTCTCGTAGTCTTCGCGCACGTAGCTCTTTACCACGCGCATGCCGGTGACGTCCTCCTCGACCGATTCGTTGAGCGCGTCGTACTTGTGAAACACGCGGGTGAAAATGGGGCCGACCTTGTGGATGATGAAACCAAGACCGCCACCGAGCAGCGGAATCATGGCGAGATACACGAAGGAGATGGAACCGCCCATGGCGTAAGCCATCGCGAACGCGAAGACCAGCACGAGCGGCGCACGGACGGCGATGCGGATGATGAGCATGAACGCCTGCTGGACGTTGGTGACGTCGGTGGTGAGGCGTGTGACCAGCGAGGAGCTGGAGAAGCGGTCGATGTTGGCGAACGAGAACGTCTGGATCTTGTAGAAGAGGTCGTGACGGAGGTTCTTGGCGAATCCACAGCTCGCGTAGCTACAGGTAATGCCCGCAGCGGCACCGAACAGCAGCGATATGAGAGCGATGACGACGAGGACCCCGGCCGTGGGCAGGATCTCGGCGACCGTTGCGCCGTCTTTGATGACGTCGATGAGGTTGGCAGTCACAAAGGGGATCGCCATCTCGCAGGCGACCTCGAACAACACCAAGATTGGCGTGGCGATTGTGGGCCACTTGTAGTTTCGAATGGATGCAGCAAGCGTATTAACCATCTAACTCCTCCCAGGTCACACGGATCTTCTCGAGCATTTCGGCGAGTTGTTCTTGCTCTTCGACGGTGAGTGCCGAGAACGCGGCGCGTCTGAAGGCCTCCCGCTTGTCGTGCTCGTGCTGGGCGAGCTCCCGACCCGCCTGCGTGAGGTGCACGAAAAGCTGACGGCGGTCCTTGGTGTCGCGCGTACGCTCAATGAGCCTCGCACACTCCATTTTGGATAGGATCTCCGACAACGAGCCGGGCTTGATCTCAAAGCGAGATCCGAGTTCCTGCTGCGAGAGTCGACCCCCACAGCGGTCGAGCATGCACAGGATGGGCACCTGCCCCGATCGCCCACCGCCGTGAAAGTGCATATAGTGCCCGCAGAAACCCAGGCCCTGCAGGATGCGCTTGGCACGGGCAATGTCCTCGTCAGTCTCCGCCGGGGCGCTCGCGTCAAGCGCCTCGTGGTACTCATGGTCTGTCATCTCCACCTCCCATATATGTCATTGTTGTTTGGCCGTGTAGAGATTAGGACTCTTGCGAACAACAGTCAAGGTACCAAATAATCAGGAACCGAATTAATTTTTGGTTCGTGCACAACCCGTTTTAGAAGCATTCCGTCAAGCTTGAGGTTTTGCCGCATTTTGACTCCCCGCTGAGCGGCCGATTGATTAGACTCGCAAACACGCAGGTAGAAGAGGTTCTACGGCTATGAATGCTTGGGAATTCGCGCAAAACTGCGACAGACTTTCGATGGTGGGGCACCGGGCTCCGTAAAGGGGCTTCGCAGAGCGAAAAACGGGGATAATGGATGCAACGGCGCCCGATTGGAGGCGCCAGCCTGGCGGGGTTGCCATGTGCGCCGCTTCGCCCTCGATTGAAAGGTCCTGCCATGTCGACTGTCACCACCATTGCCAAAGGCAACGTCACCGCTCAGATATCATCCATGGGCGCCGAGCTCACAAGCTTCGTCGTAGATGACAGGGAGTATCTGTGGCAGGCTGATCCAACGTTTTGGGGCAAGCACGCACCGGTGCTGTTTCCCATCGTGGGCTCCATCCGTGGCGGGGAGGCAACGTGCTCAGAGGGCGCCTGCCGCATGGAACGCCACGGCCTCGCCCGCACCGCGGAGCACGCCGTCGTCGGCATGGCTGAGGATGGGTATGCGGTGACGTTCGAGTACCGCGACACCCCCGAGACTCTCAAGGCCTACCCATATCACTTCAAGCTCAACATGACCTACGCAATCACGGGCGATGCCACGCTGACACAGACGTTCACCGTCACCAACACCGGCGACGTTGATCTGCCGTTCTCCGTTGGCGGCCACCCCGCGTTTAACGTTCCCGCGCCGGGCGCCGAGAGCGAGGACTTCGAGGATTACGTTTTCGAGTTCGCCGAGCCCTGGACGTGCACCGCACCTCGCATCGCCGAGGGCGGCCTCCTCACCTTCGATGAGTCCTTCGTCCCAGTCGAAAATTCGGACGTGCTGCCGGTTACGCGGAGCCTGTTCGCGCACGATGCCGTTATGCTCACCGATGTCCCCGGCGGAACGCTCACGCTGCGCGGCACCAAGAGCGGTCGCGGCATGCGTGTCGACTTCGCCGACTTCAAGTACATTGGTCTGTGGTCCGCCCAAGAGGGCAACTCGCCGTTCATCGCGCTGGAGCCTTGGACCGGCCATGCCACGCTCACGAGCGAGGACGACGTGCTTGAGCATAAGCGCGACATCACGATCCTGGCGCCCGGCAAGACCGCGGAGTACAGCTTTAGCATGACCGCGCTTTAATGCTCGGACCGATCGCGTATACTCGGGCAAATCGCGTGCGCCGAGCGTGAACTGGGACAAGCTTTGTGCCGCATGAGAGAGCGTGCCGATGGGCGGGTCGTTGCCACGGGGCGGCGGCCCGCCGTGCGTGGGGCCATTTTCGTGCGAGGCGTGGCGTGGCTCAGCTGCGCATGTCGGAGCTTGAAGCGTTGTGCTGCAAAATTCCCTTTCAGTAAAAGCACCCTATCTAATTACTGAGATCTCCGGTTCCTCGCGGAGCCGCCGCGCTTCAAGTCCGACCCGTCGCGCGACCGGGTTCGTGCGTGTTCGGCCTCGTGGGACATCTTGGCGCTTATGCGTCGCCCGGCGCGTTGGATGGGCCGAACCACAGGGCGGGCAACTTTCTTGACAGGTTCGGGCATCTTGTGCGGATCGAATTCCGTGGGGCTCATGATGTTGAACCGGATGGACCACCAACGGATGAACATCGTGAGCGCGACGCTGATGAACGCAGCAGCGATGTTCCACATTCCCAGGCTTTCGATGAGCACCATATAGGTGATGGCGCCGGCGATTGCCGCCATGGCGTACAGGTTGCTGCGCCGGAAGATATAGGGTACGCGCGCAAGGCATATATCGCGCAGCATGCCGCCGCCCACGGCAGTGATGAAGCCCATCATCACGCAGGTGATGGGCGGGTAGCCGTATGCCATTGTTTTGTCGGCACCCATGACGGCGAACAGGCCGACGGCGAAGATGTCGAGAACGGAGATAAGCCGGTCGGGCTTTTCGACCATCCAGGGAAAGGCGAAGACGGCCGCCGCGGTGCCGATGGATACCGGCAGGGCGAGGGGTTGCTGCAGGATGTAGACGTTGTGCTCCTGAAGAATGACATCGCGGGTCAAGCCACCGCCCAGCGACACAAGCACGGCGAGGCCGATGGCGCCGATGAGGTCGAGCTTGTTTTCGCGCGCGGCGAGCACACCAGACGCCGCCGCCACGATGACGGCGACCATTTCGAACGCAATGGGAATCTGGACCATCTCTTCGCCCAAGGCCATCGCGTTGGCAGCGTGTGCAGTAACTGCCAAGACGGCTGGACTCATGGCTGGTCTCCCTTCACGATGCGCCTGCGATGCGAGCCTGCAGTGCACTTGTCCTGCGCGCCGACGCCCGCGCCTTCGATGCGCAGCGGCGCCTGCGCCTATCAATCTTAGCCGAGGTATGGCGCGGGGCGAAGTACGCATCGATATTTGCCCTGCGCGGCCGGGGTCCGTTTTGGATGTGAGGAATCGTGGGTTTGAAACAGAATGGGAGTTTCAAACCCACGATTCCTCACATAAAGGGGCATGGTAATGTGATTTATCATGGGTTTGAAATGATGCGTTCATTTCAAACCCGTCTTTTCTCACAAAGTGCGGAGCTCGGGCTGCCCAGGGGGCCAGATGGGACTCGAGCTACCCAAGGACCCGAGCTGCCGAGAGAGGCCAAGGCGCCAGATGGGGCACGCGATGGGTGCTTGG
This sequence comes from Collinsella sp., assembly GCF_052346665.1. Classification (NCBI taxonomy): domain Bacteria; kingdom Bacillati; phylum Actinomycetota; class Coriobacteriia; order Coriobacteriales; family Coriobacteriaceae; genus Collinsella; species Collinsella sp. The sequence continues at coordinate 35,702 of NZ_DAWDUX010000007.1, read as the reverse complement.
GCCCGGGCGGTGACGGGATCCTGCTGGCGTTGACGGGTGCCCGCAGCCCTGACGGCACTTGCGGAGGGGCGATGGGCACCTAACGGGGGGGTGATGGGCGACAGGGCTCTATCGACCCGCTGGGTCTCTGCGGATTCCCGCCATGGTCACCGTCTTCCCGCGCTTATCGAAACGTGTTGCGCTGAGTGTGCTAAGTGTTTCGCTGAAGTTGGAAATCAAGAGGCCCGCCGGGTTTGGCAATCTTTCTCACAATTTCACTTGCGCGCGTGGGAAAGTACGGTACAATAGCCCCTGCATTCACGGAGAGTTGTCCGAGTGGCCGAAGGAGCACGATTGGAAATCGTGTAGGCGCCAAAAGCGTCTCCAGGGTTCAAATCCCTGACTCTCCGCCAGAACTTTCAGCGGCACGCATCCATATGGGTGACGTGCCGTTTTCACTTCTTACGGAGGAGTGGCAGAGTGGTTGAATGCGGCGGTCTCGAAAACCGTTTACGGGTACTCCCCGTACGAGGGTTCGAATCCCTCCTCCTCCGCCATTTTCGAAACAGAGGCGAGCCCGTGCGGCTCGCTTTTTCGTATCCCCTGCGTGGATTCGAACCCGTGAGGGGGCGGAGCTGAGGAAACGCGGCAGCGTTTTCCAGCGTAGCCCGCAAGCGCCGTAGGCGCGCAGCGAGGGGAGGGCGCGGAGCGCCCGGCGAATCCCTCCTCCTCCGCCATTTTCGAAACAGAGGCGAGCCCGCGCGGCTCGCTTTTTCGTTTACCTTGCATGGATTCGAACCCGCGAGGATCCTTACGGTTGACTTGCGCTCGTCTTAAGCCCTGCTTAATCCCGTGCACGCGCGTGTACAGGGGGCGTTCATCGGGATACACTGCATCTTGAAAAAGATTTCCAACATGGAGATGAGGCAGGATGAACGCACGAAACCTGGGATTTGTATCCTCATGGCATATGCTCACGCGCGATAAGGGCTGGCTTAAGCCGGTCCTGGTGCTGACGCTGGTGGGCTGGATTCCCATTTTGGGGCAGATTGCCCTGCTCGGCTATGGAATGGAATGGGCACGTCTCACCGCTTGGGGTGTAGACTCGGCACCCAAGCAGCGCGGGGTCGATTACGGCAAGGTGCTCTCCACCGGCGGCCGTGCGTTTTTGGTCACGATTTCGATGGGAATCGTGGTGGCACTGATTTTGCAGGTCGTGTTCCCCGGATCTTTGTATCTGCTCGTCTCCGGCCTGACGGGCGGCAACGCGGTGAGCACGATGCTCGCCGTAACGTCCGGTGCGACGTTCTCGTTGTTCACCATCTTCGCGAGTGGTCTTATGGGTTCGTTTTTGCAGGCGGCGTCGCTTCGTTCCACGTTGTACGACAGCTTTTCCGCGGGTTGGCGTCTCGACCGCCTCTTCCAGATGATCGGCCGCGATTTCGGCGGATTTCTACATACGTTTGGCGTCGTGTTCATAGGTGGGCTTATCTCGGGCGCCTATGCGTTCATCGTCACGCTTGTTTGCGGTCTGGTTGCCGTGGGCAGCCTCATGAGCGCCACCGCATTCATGGGCATCTCGGGGTCCTATATGAGCGGTTGGCATTTCATTCTCGAACGGCTGCTGCAGATCGGCGCTGGTCCGCTGCTGCTGTTCTTGCTGTGCGTCATCGCCCTCACGTTTATTGGCGGAGTGATCAGCACCGCAATGAGCCTGGTTTCGATGAACGCGATGGGACAGTGGTTCTGCCGCTTTGACGTGGACCGCTGGGGTGTTTCGGGCGATCCGTTGCCTGCTGACGTGCCGCATCGGGATGGCTACGCGTCTGGCGTGCAGTCCGCTCCCGTTCCCCCCGTCACCCCTGCAGGCGCGACGAATACCGATTTCGTTACCGAGCCGTCCACGTCCGTTCCCGCCGAGCCGTCTGCCCATGCGGCGCAGGAGCCCGCCGCATCGCCTGTAGAGCCGTCGACCCCGCAGGCTGACCCGGTTACGCCCTTGTCGGAGGATGCCGATATTCCCGTCGATCCGGTTGTTCCCTTGGACGCGGAGGAGGGCTCTTGCCCGTCCAGCGATGCGGCAAGTTGCACCGACTCCTCGGGCGAGTCCGAGCAGGGGAGCGCGGAGGATTCTAAGGAGCCTATCCTTTTGGGCCCCATTACCTCGGATGATGAGGCCGAGGACAAATAAGGTCCGGAAAAGACCCGGTACCTTGTGTGCATCGTGTGAAGACGACGTGAGCCCCCGTGCGTGGTAGTTCTGAGGAGAACCCACGTACGGGGGCCATTGCATGGCGGGGTCGACGTGCCGATGACCTGCGAGGGCGTGGGTCGTGTCGGATGATGCGGAAAGGGCGGTCAGGGCTTGCGCTGCAAAACGCAGAATTGTGTCGGGATGGCGTGGCATGCTGGTGCCATGGCGGATCACACACGCGAGCGCCGGGGCAGAGGCTCTTGCATTTGTGGAGGTCATGGGGTGGATGATGGGGCACCTTGCAAGATGTGCAGACTCGGCTATAGTTAGCACGTCTTTTCCTGCTTCGGGCGCACCTTCACGACCCGAAGCCGTTTGTCCAGAGGAGGTGACCACATGAAGGCTTATGAACTGCTGTTCTTCGTTAACCCCAACCTCGATCCCGAGACTCGTCTCGCCGTGATGAAGCGCATCGACACCACGATCGCCGAGGGCAATGGTAAGGTTGACAACGTCGACGAGTGGGGCAAGCGCAAGCTCGCTTACGAGATCGACAAGCTCACCGAAGGTGACTACACCCTCATCAACTTCCATGCAGACCCGGCTTCCATCGCGGAGCTCGATCGCGTGCTTCGTATTACCGACGCCGTGATCCGCCACATGATCGTCCGTCGCGACGACCAGGAGTAGGTCATTTGTATGGATGCGGCACCCATATGCGCCGCATGAGAGGTAGTGAACACGTATGAGCATCAACCGAGTCAACATTTCCGGTAATCTTACCCGCGATCCCGAGTTGCGCGTTACTTCTGGCGGCACGCAGGTCCTGAGCTTCGGCGTGGCCGTCAACGACCGTCGCCGGAATCCTCAGACGGGCGAGTGGGAGGACTACCCGAACTTCGTGGACTGCACGATGTTCGGCACCCGCGCGGAGGCCGTGAAGCGCTATCTCTCGAAGGGGTCGAAGGTCGCGATCGAGGGCAAGCTCCGTTACAGCTCTTGGGAGCGTGACGGTCAGCGCCGCAGCAAGCTCGAGGTCATCGTCGATGAGATCGAGTTCATGTCCCGCGGTCAGCAGGGCGATGCGGGTGGTTATGCGCCTGCCCCGTCCTACGGTCAGCAGGGCGGCTACGCTCCTGCGTCCGCTCCGCAGCAGGCTCCGGCGCCCATGGCGGCTCCGGTTCCCCCTGCGGTCGACGTCTACGATGAGGACATCCCGTTCTAGGGGTGATTTGTAGTTGACGGCACGGCATAAGCCGAGCCGTCGTTCACGAAAGGTATTGAGACATGGCTAATGATTATTCTGCCCGTCAGCCGCGTCGCAAGTACTGCCAGTTCTGTAAGGAGGGCACTGAGTATATCGACTACAAGGATACTCAGCTCCTCCGCAAGTACATGACCGACCGCGGCAAGATCAAGCCGCGCCGCGTCACTGGCGCCTGCACGCAGCATCAGCACGACATCGCGAACGCCATCAAGCGCGCCCGCGAGATGGCTCTCCTGCCGTACGCCGTGCCCGTGGTGTCCACCCGCGGTCCTCGCGAGAAGAAGTAGGGAGGGTACCCATGAAAGTTGTTCTGCTTGACGAGATCAAGGGCAAGGGCGGCGAGGGCGACATCATCGACGTCGCTCAGGGTTATGCCGAGAACTACCTGATTCCGCAGAAGCTCGCCGTTGCTGCTACCAAGGGTAACCTCAAGCAGCTCGAGGAGCGCCGCAAGAATATCGAGAAGCGCGAAGCCGTCCGTCTTGCCGATGCTGAGGCTCTCAAGGCCAAGCTCGAGGGCCAGAAGGTCCTCGTCGATGCCAAGGTCGGCGAGGAGGGCATCCTCTTCGGTTCCGTCACCGCCGCCATGATCGCCGACGCGATCAAGGCCCAGCTGGACGTCGAGGTCGACCGCAAGCGCATCGAGCTCGGTAAGCCGATTAAGGTTGCCGGCGCTCACGAGGTGTCCATCTCCATTTACCGCGAGATCCGCACCTCCATCATCGTCCTCGTGGGCGTTGAGGAGGCCGAGGCTGACGAGGCCGAGGCTGAGGTTGTTGCCGAGGAGACTGCCGAGGTTGAGACCGAGGCTGCCGCCGAGTAGCACGTGCCGCACGCATAGCATATAGCGACTCGAATGGGGTCCCGTGCCAAGCGCGGGACCCCATTTTGCTGTTGGGCCGATGCGGGCGCGCCAAATGAGGACGTGATCCACTGGCGCCCCGATGGCGCTCGAGGGGTCACTGCCGGACTCAAGGCACGCGTGCCATCGGGGCGCGTGCCGGTGTGTGCGGCTTGGGCCTGCGCGGGAATCAGTCAACAGCGGTGTTCAGCGTGTTTTCAGTCTGCGCTCATGACGGAAAGATTGGTAGGTACCACAAATACCAGTCTGAATAAGACCTGATAAAAATGTGGAAGGTATCTTCTGGTTGTAACCAGTACTGACCGTTTGCCGATGATAATCGGCCGTTGGCGGTGCCCCCCCCCTCGTATCTAAACCACTTACCCGCTTGGGATATGGTCAATCTGTTTAATTGGGGGCGGACTGTGCAGATGGTCCGCAAGTGAGGAAAGGGGGGTGCGGATGAGGAAGAGCAGATTTGCGACAGTTGCCGCTTTTGCAGTAGCTGGCGTGCTCAGTTTTTCTGCTCCGGCGCAGGCAATGGCGGCGGGTTACGGTAGCGTAATCGCCAATAAAACCGGTGATACCGTCACAATGGGAAACGATGCGATATCGCGTACGTGGTCCATCAAGGACGGTGTCCTCAAGACCACCGAAATAAACAACAAGCTTGGAAAATCGAAATTCACGCCTCAGGAGGGCTCCGAGGAGTTCTATATCGAGCAGCTCGTTGAGAGTTCTCGCGTGGAGCCAAGTGAGGCGCTGACGAGTGTCAAACCCGCTGGGAAGGCGCCCGCGACGGCGACCGTCGAGGTTTCGTCGACTATGGACGAGGCGGGGAACGCCGCCGCAAACGCGATTGACGGCGATCCTGCCACCTACTGGTGCTCCGAAGACACCAAGGGCGGGCAGTCGATAATCATCAACTTTGACGGTGCGAAGACTGTCGCGTCCTTTGAATACACGCCGCGCGTAAGCGGAACCAACTGGGGCTGCACCGGTCGTATCAAGAAGTACGTCCTTGAGTATAAGCAGGGCGACGCTTGGACTGAGGCTGCGCGGGGCGAGTTCAACGCTACTGGCAAGACTGCGGTTCAGCTGAACAAGGCCGTTACCACCACGGCGCTTCGCCTCACGGCGACTGAGTCCCATCACTGGGATGCTAACAAAATCAACACCGCGATCAACGTCGCTGAGTTCGACGCCAAGGACGCCGCTGGCAAGAGTGTGGTCACCGCCAGTGCCACCACCTCGTGGTCTGCCGAGGCGAGCTCGGTGCAGAACGGTGACGGCGGCGGTGTCGCCGCGCTGTTCGACGGCAACGTTGGCACCTACTTCCACTCTCGCTACAACAACGATGGCACGGGCACTACGAACCAGATGCCCGTGGACATCACCATCGATCGCGGCGAGGGTGCCAAGTCCGCCTTCCAGACCGTCGGTTACGCCGGTCGTCCGGGCAGCGCCACCTCGAACGGCAATGTGCAGAAGTTCGAGCTGTACGTTGCGGACAGCAAGAGCGACCTTTATAAGGAGACCAGCAAGAAGGGCTCCTTTACGGTCGACTACGCCGGTGCCTACGATGGCAACACGTCCAAGATGATCTACTTTGGTCTCGATGAGGCACAGAGCGGTCGCTATGTGGGCTTCCGCGTGACGCAGGGCGCGAACGGCAACTTTGTCTCCGGATCTGAGCTCGACTTGTTCGCCGAGAAGTTCACCTCCGTTCCCAAGGGCGAGGGTTCGGGCTTTGCCGCCAGCAAGCTCAAACTCAAGGACGTGGCGATTTCCGATACCACGGACAAGCCCGGCAAGATGATCGCCTTCACCTTTGACGCCGCCCAGTTCGGCTCCGCCGACGGCACCGTGGTGGAGAAGGTCGTCATGTACGACGGCGACCACTTCATGCGCAAGTTCCTCGAGGTCAAGCTTGAGGACGAAACGGCTCGCATCAACTTCATCGACGGCGAGCACATCGTCACGTCGAGCGATGACACCATGTGGACGGTCCCCAAGGAGTCCGGCGTCGTGCAGATGGACGCTGCCAAGGCGACGCTCGGCCAGCCCATCTACGTGAACGGCCTGTTCATGGGCTCGGAGTTCCCCGAGACCGACACGCAGATTGCCGACAGCCTGGGCCGCACCCGCTATTGGACGGGCAAGAACTTCGCCGATTTCAAGCGCGACAACCAGCTCACCACGGACGGAAAGTACGTCTCGTGGCAGACGGTCTGCGGTGCCACCCACTCGAACGGCTCCGACATGAACGTTGTCCAGTCCGACTTCTACGCCTACATCACGAGCATCTCCAAGCCGAGTGAGTTCCGCATCCAGTACAACTCCTGGTTCGACAACATGATGTTCATCGACGACGAGAACATCATCGAGTCGTTCAAGGCCGTGGATAAGCAGCTCTCCGAGACCGGCGTGCGCCCGCTCGAGTCCTACGTGGTCGACGATGGCTGGAACCAGTACCGCAAGAACGAGACGCAGTACACCACGGGCGACGATCTGCGCAGGAACGGCTCGGTTGACGGCAAGTACGGCGTCAACAACACCGGTTTCTGGCAGTTCAATAACAAGTTCCCCGACGGTCTGACCCCGTCTTCGAACTTGGTGCGCAAGCTCGGCTCCAACTTTGGTGTTTGGATCGGCCCGCGCGGCGGCTACAACTACTACGGCAACCTTGCCTCGATCATCCAGGATGCGGGTAAGGGCTCCTCTGCCGGCGGCTCCATCGACGTGGCCGACCAGCGCTACGTGACCAACTTCACCGACATGGCCGTTACGTGGATGGAAGATTACGGCGTCAACTACTGGAAGTGGGACGGCTTTGCCGACAGCGCCCAGTACGGCGCCTTTGCCTCGGGCGAGAGCGCCGTGGGCTATGACGAGGCTCACCAGCATATGTACGGTGGTCCCAACGGGTACTTCCACGCCACCGACCTGTGGGAGAAGTGGATCGTCCTGTTCGACAAGGTGTGGGAGACCGCCAGCACCGAGCAGATCGAGGATCTGTGGATCTCGCTCACCTGCTACGTCAACCCCAGCCCGTGGTTCCTGCAGTGGTCCAACTCCGTGTGGATCCAGTGCGTGGGCGACCGCGGCGAGGTCCACGGCGGCGCGGGCAACGACAAGATGAACATCATGCTCACGTACCGTGACGCCTGCTACTACGAGTTCATCAACTCCAACCAGTTCCAGTTCCCGCTCGCAAACCTCTACAACCACGATCCGATCTACGGTAAAGAGGGCACCGGCATCACCGCCGACTCCATGGACGGCGAGCAGTTCCGTAATTACCTGTTCATGCAGGGCACGCGCGGCACCGCCTTCTGGGAGCTCTACTACTCCGACTCGCTCTTCAACGACGAGAAGTACCTCATCAACGCCGACTTCCTCGCATGGGAAGAGGGCAACTTCGACATGCTCCGCAACGCCAAGTGGATCGGCGGCGACCCCGCGTCGAACGCTGGCTTGACGAGCAATCCCACGGTCAACACGCCCGGTACGCAGGAGGCCTACGGCTTCTCAGGTTTCAACACCGCGGGCAACGAGGGCATCATCTCCATGCGCAACCCGGCTAACGCCGAGCGCACCATCGAGTTCACCCTCGACGCCGGCATTGGCTGCACCGAGGATGGCACCTATCAGGTCGTGCGCGACCACGTGTACACCCAGGGTGGCAAGAGCGCTGCCGAGGCACCCAGGACCATCGCCAAGGGCCAGAAGGTCTCCGTGACCCTGAAGCCCGGCGAGACCCAGATTTGGCACCTCTCCAAGGGTGGTGACACAACGGCGCCTACCTTTGAGCGCCTGTACAACGAGGGCAATACGACGCTGCGCGTTCAGGCTTCCGAGCACGTGTACAATACCCAGCTCGAGGTGCTGATCGACGGTAAGAAGGTGGAGCTGGCCGAGGACGCCATCACCGCCTACGCCGACCTCAAGACCTTTGACATCACCCTGCCTGCCGCTCCCGCCAACGGCGCGGCGGTCGAGATCAAGGCGATTGCCGGTGCCGATTCTGCCGGCAACACGTTTGAGGGCTCCATTGTTCGTACCTTCCATGCCGACGGCCTCATCCTCACAGGGACGCGTGCCGCTGGTTCCGTGGAGGGTCCGAATGGCTTTACCGTTGTGGCGACCGTCAAGGACGCCGCAGCGGATACCGTCCTGCTCTCCCAGGGCGATCAGTGGGCGCTCGGTATCGATGCCGAAGGCAAGGCCTACTTCACCGTTAACGGTGTGACCGCCACGTCCGAAAGCACCGTCTCCGGCATCACGACCATCAGCGGTGCCCGTGAGAACAACGGTATGCTCAAGTTGTACGTGAACGGCGAGATTTCCGGCAACGGCTACGATGTCGAGAAGACCGCTGGTTACAGCATCAAGGCGGGCGAGATCAAGGTCGATGCCGCCGCGACCGATTACAAGGTGTACGACCGCGCACTGGGCTACGACGAGGTTCCGGCCTCTCCGCTCGAGGACCTTATTGCCGAGACCCGCGCCCTCAAGGACAAGGTGACCGCCGAGTCCTGGGCCGCGGCGAACATGGATGCTCTGCTTGAGCAGGCCGAGGAGGCCTTGAAGAGTGGCGACACCGCTGCCCAGCAGGCTGCCTATGACGCACTGCGCGCCGCCCGTGCCAAGCTGGTTCCCGGCCTGGGCGAGCCCGAGTTCGTGAACCACGCAAAGGGCAAGAACGCCTCCGCGCACTGGACCGCGGATGATTCCGCCGCCGAGAACAACCCCGATCGTCCTGCGAGCATGGCGGTCGATGGCGAGAAGGGCTCGAGCGCCATGTATGGCGAGTTCGGCCATGACGACCGCGCTGAGAGCTCGTATCTCCAGGTCGATCTGGGGGCCATTGAGGACGTGACGGGCATCAACCTGGTCCGCTTCTACAGCGACGGCCGCACGTATCCCAACACCACCATCGTCCTTTCCGAGGACGAGACGTTCGACGCGGACGACACGATCGTCTACAACTCCGATGCCGACAACAAGAACGGCTTTGGCAAGGGTGAAGACGAGGCGTACGCCGAGACCGCCGAGGGCAAATCGTTCGACGTCGCCCGTGGAACGAAGGCGCGGTACGTGCGCGTGTACATGAACGGCAACACGCGCCCTGGCCATACCGGTAATACGAACCACGTCGTTGAGCTTGAGGTCATGGGTCCCGAGCAGCAGACGCTGGGCGATCCGTTTGGCATCGAGAAGCTCGATGCGATCATCGCCCAGGCAAAGACCGCCCTTGAGAACAAGGACAGCTACACTGCCGATTCGGTGGCGCAACTTGAGACCGCGCTGAAATCCGCCGAGGAGTTTGCGGCCAAGGTCCGCGCCGAGATCGAGGCGGGCACGTTTGAGACCACCTATGGTGAGTTCGACGCCGCGTGTGATGCGCTGCAGAAGGCCATCGACGCGCTGGAGCTCGCTAAGCCCGAGTCCCAGCAGGAGCACACGGTGACCTTCGACTACGGCTACGAGGGCGTGGCGCCCGAGTCCGTTACCGTTGTCGATGGCAAGGCGGTTACCAAGCCGAACGACCCGATCCGCGCGGGCTACGTCTTTAAGGGTTGGACGCTCAACGGCAAGGTCTACGACTTCTCTGCTGCCGTTACAGGTGACATCACGCTCGTGGCGCAGTGGGAGAAGGCCGGAAGCACCAATCCGGACGACCCCTCGAAGCCCGGCTCTGGAACCACCGAGCCCTCCAAGCCTGGTACGGGCCTTCCCGGCACGGGCGACTCTACGCTCCTGATGGTGGGCGGCATCGCGATCGTGGGCATCGGCATTGCCGCTGCTGGCCTCGCGCTTGCTAAGCACCGGAGGTAGTTCAAGCTGCAGGTTGCAGCATAGGGACATTACGAACCCTATTCCCTTGGGACCCCGCATCGTTGTGCGGGGTCCTTTTTGCTGTCGCTTCCGTGGGAAAACTTGAGAGAAATCCACAGGGCCTGTGTCTTGGCGTGCGAACATGTGAAAAAGTCCCAGTTGGAAGGGGCTGGGCTCAAGTTCAAGTACCACTTCAAGGTTGCAAGCCCTCTACCAGCGAACATACTCAAAAAGTGGCCTTTACCTGCGTGTTCACCGAATCATCATATAAGCTGTATGCAAAGAAACCTTCTCTAGCTGGTAAAACGTTGAAAACTGCAGGTCAGAACTGCATCTGTGGAAAACCATCACGGGTCATCGTACAAAAATGTGGAAAACGTTGATAACCCATGCGCGCCCAGATGGAGAAGCCGACTTTTCAACATCCGTCTGTGGAGTGCGCTCTGTCCCCACAAAACGCTTGACTTGAGCTGGGATTGTGCTTTTCGGAATCGTGGGGATACCCTACCATTGGTTGTCCAGCCATATTGCGGGCCTCACCTTGGGTGCCTGCGTGAAGAATGTGGGGAAGGAGCGCGCGTGGAGATCGTGAGCGACGGATGGTCGCAGACCGGTTCTGCCGATTTGGGAGCCCTTAAGGGGTTGCCCAACAACATAGAGGCCGAAGGCAACGTCTTAGCCGCCATGATGCTCTCGGGCGAGGTTGTCGAGGAGGCCCTCGTCGAGCTGCTCCCCGATGACTTCTACCGTCCCTCGCACAAGACGATCTTCACGGCGATGTCCGGCATGTACGAGAGCAGCATGCCCATCGACTCCATCTCGCTCATCGACTATCTGCGCTCCATCGACAAGCTTGAATCGGTGGGCGGCGAGGCCTATATCCTCGAACTCATGGGCAACACGCTCGCGCTTGCGCACTGGCAGCATCATGCCGAGATCGTGCGTCGCGATGCCATGCTGCGCGAGATCATTGGCGCGACCAATCAGATCAGCGCGCTCGCCTACGATTCTCCGCTCGACACCAAGGAGGTCATCGAGCGCGCCGAGTCCATGCTGCTCTCGGTCACCGAGCGCGAGGTCAAGAGCTCGTACAAGGGTCTCACGGACTTCATGACCGAGGCGTATCAGGAGGCCGAGGAGGTCGCGCGCGCGGGCGGCGACGTCCATGGCGCCCCCACCGGATATCCCAGCCTCGACCGCATGCTCATGGGCCTGCGCGAGGGCCAGCTCGTGGTCCTGGGTGCCCGCCCGGCAGTCGGTAAGACCTCGTTCGCACTCAACTTGGCACTCAACGCCGCCGCCGATGGCTACACGGTCGGCTTCTTCTCCCTGGAGATGAGCGGCAAGGAAATCGCGCAGCGCTTCATTTGCGCTCAGGCCATGGTCAACATGTCGAACTTTCGTACCGGCCGCATCTCGCCCGAGGAGTGGGCGAACATCAACGAGGCGATCGGCGAGCTCAGCCGCCTCGATATCCTCATTGACGACACGCCGGGCACCACGGTCACCGAGATCCGCGCCAAGGCGCGCCGTATGCTCCACAACAAGGAGCGGGCCGTCATCATCCTGGACTACCTGCAGCTGGTGAATCCTCCGGCGGGCAAGAACTACAACGGCAACCGCGCCGTCGAGGTCTCCGAGATGAGTCGTGGCCTCAAGATCATGGCCAAGGAGCTCGGCGTCCCCGTGATCATGCTCTCCCAGCTCAACCGTTCGCTCGAGGGACGTACGGGCAAGCGCCCGCAAATGAGCGACCTGCGTGAATCGGGCTCCATCGAGCAGGACGCCGACATCGTCATGCTGTTGGACCGCTCGAGCACCGAGAGCGAGGCAGAGCGAGAAGACCGCCCGGACTTTGGCATCACGCGCGTGATCGTGGCGAAGAACCGTTCGGGCCCCATCGGAGATGTGGACCTGATGTTCCTGCCCGCTTCCACGAAGTTCTACGAGATTGACGAACACGCCGCCGAGTAATGCGCGTTCAGCCCAACCCCCCCACGTCTGCGACATTTTGTCGCAGACGTGTCGCAGCGTGTTCGCCGGCAGGGGGCGTGTCTAGCCCTATTGAGTAATGGTGGAATGAGGTCCCGTGCCGCATCGCTGGCGGCGCGGGGCCGTAGTACGCCTATAATGGGAACGCTGGGTCGATTTTGCCCGGCCGTGCCGGATAAACCCCCGGCGTACAAGACGACTCGTGCGGATCAAGCCTCCGCGCGCACGGAATGAGGAGTAGTCATGCCGTCAACAGTGTTGGTGGGAACCCAGTGGGGCGACGAGGGCAAGGGCAAGATCTGCGACTTGATCGCTCCCGAGTTCGATTGCGTCGTTCGCTATCAGGGCGGCAACAACGCCGGTCACACCATCGTGGTGGGCGATAAGAAGTACGGCCTTCACCAGGTTCCCTCGGGCATCATGTATCCCGAATGCATTTCGGTCATCGGCAATGGCTGCGTGGTGAACCCCGCGGTCCTGCTTGAGGAGATCGACATGTTCGAGGGCGATGGCATCTCCACCGCCAACCTCAAGGTCTCCGGCAACGCGCACGTGATCATGCCCTATCACATCGACCTCGACGGCGCGTACGAGGAGCTGCTCGGCAAGAACAGCATCGGGACCACCAAGCGCGGTATCGGCCCGTGCTATCAGGACAAGATGGCGCGCATCGGCATCCGTATGCAGGACCTGCTGGACGAGGAGACGTTCCGGTCCAGGCTGTCCGCGGTTCTCGACCGCGTGAATCCTCAGCTCGAGCGCATCTTCAACCTGCCCACCTACACGGTTGACCAGATTTCCGAGACCTACCTCCCCATGGCCGAGCGCCTGCGTCCCTACATCTGCGAGACGGGACTGTTGCTCAACGATCTGGTCGAGCAGGGCAAGACCATTCTGTTCGAGGGCGCGCAGGCCACGCTGCTCGATATCGACCACGGCACGTACCCGTTTGTGACCTCGTCCAACTGCACCGCTGGTGGTGCCGTGACGGGCTCCGGCGTGGGCATGAAGAACATCGACCGCGTGCTGGGTATCATGAAGGCATACATCACCCGCGTGGGCTCCGGCCCCATGCCCACCGAGCTCGACTATGAGACGAGCCAAGAGGGCCGCACTCTTACCGAGGTCGGCTACGAGTACGGCGTGACCACCGGCCGCCGCCGTCGTTGCGGCTGGTTCGACGGCGTGATTGCCCGCTATGCCACGCGTGTGAACGGCCTGACCGACATCGCCCTCACCAAGCTCGATGTGCTGTCCGAGTTCGACACCATCAAGGTCTGCGTGGCCTACGACTGCGACGGCGTTCGTTACACGAGCGTACCCGAGCACGCCGCCGCGTTCGCGAGCGCCGTGCCGGTGTATGAGGAGCTGCCCGGTTGGAAGTGCGACATCACCGGATGCCGTACGTTCGATGAGCTGCCCCAAGCAGCGCGGGATTATGTGGCCTACATCGAGAAGCTCGCCGGCTGCAAGATCTCGTTCGTTGCCGTGGGCCCGGATCGTGAACAGACCATCGTCCGCGACTGGTAACGGACTTCCCAGCCACCCGAAGCTCGGGGTTCACTCGTCGGTCGCCGCACGCTAGGCGTGCTCCCTCCTCGTTCACCCCGATCTTCGGCACCTGGAAAGCCCGTTACCTCGGACCTGAGATACATCTCTGGTTGAGTTAATTTTGAGCGGGCTCCGTTTGGGGCCCGTTCGTGCATAAGGAGGACGCATGAGCGCAACCGAGAACACTATCGACATCCTGCTGCTCGGCAGCGGCGGTCGCGAGCACGCCCTGGCGGCGAAGCTTGCCGAGTCCCCGCTTTGCGGCACCCTGTACATCGCCCCGGGCAATGGCGGAACGCTTGCCGTGGGCGAGAACGTGGCGCTTGATGCCGAGGACCCCGCCGCCGTGGCGGACTTCGCCCGCGAGACCGGCTGCGGCTTGGTCGTCATTGGCCCCGAGGCTCCGCTCGTGGTGGGCGTCGCCGACGCGGTGCGCGCAGCTGGCATCCCGTGCTTTGGCCCGGGTGCCGAGGGTGCTCAGCTTGAGGGCTCCAAGCGCTTCTCCAAGGAGCTCATGGCCCGCGCCGGCATTCCCACAGCGGCGTACGGCTCCTTTACCAGCGAGGATGAGGCACTTGCGTACGTGCGCGAGCAGGGCGCCCCGGTGGTCGTGAAGGCCGATGGCCTTGCGGCAGGCAAGGGCGTCGTGGTGGCGCTCACACTCGACGAGGCGCTGAACGCCGTGCACGGATGCTTCGACGGCGCCTTTGGCGACGCGGGCAGCACCGTGGTCATTGAGGAGATGCTCACCGGCCCCGAGTGCACGTTGCTGGCCTTCACCGACGGCAAGACGGTTCGCCCCATGGCCACCTCGCAGGACCACAAGCGCGCCCTCGAGGGCGATTTGGGCCCCAATACCGGCGGCATGGGCGTGTACAGCCCGGTGCCGATCGTGACGCCCGAGGAGCATGCCGAGATGTGCCGCATCCTCGAGGAGACCATCGCCGCCACGCAGCGTGAGGGCATCGACTATCGTGGCTGCCTGTACGGCGGCTTCATGCTCACGCCCCAGGGCCCCAAGGTGATCGAGTACAACGCGCGCTTTGGCGACCCCGAGACTGAGGTCCTCATGCCGCGCCTTAAGAGCGACCTGGTCGAGGTCATGCTGGCCTGCGCCGAGCGTCGTTTGGATGAGATCGAGCTTGAGTGGCGCGACGAGTGGGCCGTCTCCGTGGTTCTCACGAGCGCCGGCTACCCCGGTTCGTACGAAAAGGGCAAGGCCATCACCGGTATCGAGGATGCCGAGGCCATGGAGAACGTGACCGTGTACCACGCCGGCACCGCCATGACCGACGCCGGCGAGCTCGTGACCTCGGGCGGCCGCGTGCTCGACGTGACGGCGTTGGGCGACACCTTTGAGGCCGCCCGCGACTTGGCGTACGCTGCCTGCGATAAGATCGACTTCGAGGGCAAGACGCTTCGTCACGACATCGGTCTGCGCGCCCTGCGCGGCCGCGACGCCTGGGACGCATAGGGTCGCCGTACTTTGCGCTGACCGCTCTCATGGGACGAAGAGGGTAGGAATGTCGAAAATCGGCGTCAAATTTCGACGTTTTTTCGACATTCCTACCTCTCATTTCAAAGATGCAAGTAGGAGGATGACGATGATGGACGAAGGGCGGAACGAGGAGTTCGAAGCCGAGGTCGTTGAAGCGGAGGCTAACGAGATGGAGCAGACCGAGCCCGCCTTGGTGCTCGGCGACGACGATCCGCGCGATGCTGGGCTGCACGAGCGCATCCTCTCGGAGGAGCAGGCCTGGAAGGGCAAGTTCCTCGATGTGCGCAGCGCTCAGGTCGAGCTGCCGAACGGGCGCATCGCTGGTCGCGATCTGGTTCGGCATCCGGGTGCCTCCGCCGTGGTTGCGCTCACCTCAAGCGGCAAGATTGTGCTGGTGCGTCAGTATCGCACGGCGATTGATCGCGTGACGGTTGAGATACCCGCCGGAAAGCTCGATCCGGGCGAGGACCCGATCGAATGCGCAAAGCGCGAGCTGCTTGAAGAAACAGGCTTTAAGGCATCGCGCATTCAGTACCTCACCACGATTGCGACCACGCCCGGCTTTTGCGATGAGGTCATTCACATCTACATGGCCACGGGACTCACGTTTGCCGGCGCGCACCCGGATGACGACGAGTTCGTGAACGTGGACCTGGTGCCGCTTGCGGAGCTCATCGATGCGGTGCTCGACGGCAAGATCGAGGACGCAAAGACCGTCGTGGGCGCGCTCGCCTGCGACGCGATCTCGCATCGGCTGTAGCTGGCCGGCGGCGGGGGAGGGTATTTACACCTGGGCTGGTCCTCGTTCCTGCGGAATCGCCCAGGCGCAAAAACCCTCCCCCGCCACCTGCGTTGACCTGCTCGGCGAGATTGCGGCGCGGGGGAGAGCGCCCGTGGGACGGTCGGGTTTGCTAGAGTGAAGGGTTTGTTGAGGGCTTTGCCTATGTTCAAACGGTTTCTTTCCTATTATGGGCCCGAGAAGGGGCTTTTTATTGCGGACACGCTGTGTGCACTGGTGCTTGCTGGCATTGACTTGGCGTTTCCGAGCATCCTGCGCGGCCTGACCAACGGGCTGTTCACCGAGGGGCAGGCCGCCATTATGGGCGCGCTGGGGTATATCGCCGCTGGCCTCATCATTCTCTACGCGATTCGCTGCGCGTGCCGGTACTTCGTGTCGGCGCAGGGCCACATCATGGGCGCCCGCATGGAGTCGCGTATGCGCGAGGAGCTGTTCGACCAGTACGAGCGATTCAGCTTCGCCTATTTCGACGCCCACAACTCCGGCGACATGATGAGCCGCGTGGTCAACGACCTGTTCGACATCTGCGAGGCGGCGCACCACGTGCCCGAGTGGATCATCATCTGCGGTATCGAGATCATCGGCGCCTTCGTGATCCTCTTCACCATTTCTCCGGTGCTGGCGGGCGCGATGGCACTCATCACCGCCGTGTTCGTTGTGATCATGGTGCGCCAGAACTTCCATATGCGCGCCGTGTTCGCCGACAACCGCCATCGCATTTCCGACGTGAATGCGCAGCTCCAAGACTCGCTCGCCGGGATGCGCGTGGTGAAGTCGTTTGCCAACGAGGAAACGGAGCGCGCCAAGTTCCGCGCCTCCAACGACCGTTATCTCGACTCCAAGGTCGCGCAGTACCACGTGATGGGAAGTTACCAGGCCACCAGCGCGCTCATGACTGGCGTGCTGTACGTGACCATCGTGGTGCTCGGCGGCTATCTGGTGGCTCAGGGGCAGATGACGGCCGTCGACATGGCGACGTTCGCGCTGTACATCTCGCTGTTCGCCACACCCATCGAGACGCTCGTGAACTCCACGGAGAACTTCCAGAAGGCCGCCGCAGGTTTCCACCGCATGGACGAAGTGCTGCAGACAGCCCCCGACATCCAGGATAGGCCCGGTGCTACCGAGCTGCAGGTACGCCAGGGCGCCATCGAGTATCGCGACGTCTGCTTCTCCTACCCCGACGCCGAGATCGGAGAGGACGGCGCCGAGCGCGAGCGACCGGTCATCGACCACATGAGCCTCAGCATTCGCCCGGGCGAGACGATCGCGCTCGTGGGGCCCTCCGGTGGCGGTAAGTCCACCACGTGTTCGCTGCTTCCGCGTTTTTACGATGTGACGTCCGGATCGATTTCCATTGACGGCCAGGACGTGCGCTCGGTGACGCAAAAGAGCCTGCGCCGCGCCATCGGTTTGGTGCAGCAGGACGTCTATCTGTTCGACGGCACGCTGCGCGAGAACATCGCCTACGGCCGCCCGGGCGCGACGGACAAGGAGATCGAGGACGCGGCGCGTAAAGCGAACATCCATGATTTCATTGCCAGCTTGCCTGAGGGATACGACACGCTGGTGGGAGAGCGCGGCAGTCGCCTTTCCGGAGGCCAGAAGCAGCGCGTGGCCATTGCGCGCGTGTTCCTCAAGAACCCCGCGATCCTAATCTTGGACGAGGCGACCTCTGCCCTCGACAACGAGAGCGAGGAGGCCGTTCAGGAATCTCTCGAGCGCCTTGCTGCCGACCGCACCACGATCATCATCGCGCACCGTCTCTCCACCATTAAAAACGCGGATGAAATCGCGACGGTTGAGCATGGTCGCGTTGTGGAGCGCGGCACGCACGACGAGCTTCTCGCGCGCGGCGGTACGTATGCCCGTTACTATCGGATGCAGTTTGAGGGCACGCGGGCGCGCGACGTGAGGTAGGCGATGAGCAGCAAGCACAATATGACACCCGACGAGGCGGAGGAGCTTTTTTCCGAACTCGATTCCTCTGGCGTACTCGATCCCAATCGAGCAGCAGCGCGCGAGGGGAGGCTCAAGCGTCGGCTGCTCGCGCGACGGACGGCGGGCGAGGCCGCGGAAGCTGAGCGCGATGCCGCCGACCACGAGCGCTCGCAGGCGCGTGCCGGCAAAATCGACCCGCTGTCAGAGCAAGATCCGTCGGGCTCGCAGGTAAGTAAGGCGATTTCCCGCACCGCCATTGCGGTTATCCTGGGCGTATTCGTGTTTGTGATGGGCATGCAGATCGTGTACGGCGTGAGCAGGCGCCTGAACACGGCGAACCTGTCCGAGCGCACCAACGTCGACACGGTCTCGCACGCAATGGAATCGGGCGTGGAGTGGGGTAACGGCTTCACGCAGTTTCCCGACGATTTCACGGTGGATGAGGCGAGCGAGAAGACCGGAGCGGTCGAGGTCTCCGTGGTGGACACGGATTCGCGCAACGAGCTTGAGATTCTGTCGAACTCGCAGATTCAGGCGAGCGCCTTGGCGACCAACGCGCTGCTCAACGATAAGATCAACCGTGTTGTCTACAACGTGTACGCGCTTGTGGATAGCAAAGGCGCGTATCAGCACGATAGCCTGTTCGGCTTTGTTCCCGCGCGTGGAACGCGTCGCGCGATGCTCACGTTTGTGTGGACCAAGTCGCAGTCGAGCACGCCGACGAACATCGACTGGGAGCTCAAGATCATCGGTATGGATGACGACCTTGCCGAGGCTATTCAGGAGCAGGTGAATTCGGTGAGCTCGCTCACGGAGAACCCCGGCGCCACGCAGAGCGAGATCGACGAGGAACTCACCCTGCGCGACAAAGACGCCCTGTTGGCGGAGTAGGGAGCGGGCCGCGGCGTCGGCCGTGCCAGTCCGGTCCGGGGCATTTGGCGTGCCAATTGGGGACGTGCCCCTTTGGCACACCCAGGGGTGCACCGCGGGTGCGGCGCACGCGGGCTTAGCCCAGCAGAGCTGCGACCTTGCCGAGGGTGGGCTCGAAGGAGACGCCGCGCATCTCGAAATCGGGCTGCTCAACGGTCACACGCATGGCGTCGCGGACGAGGTCGCCCGCGAACTCAACGGCCTCGCGCGTGGTACGGCCGGTGTAGATGGCGGCGGTTAGCGCGCTGGCGAACAGGTCACCCGTGCCATGGAGCATGTAGGGGAGAAGCTCACTGGAGACCTCCTCCACGGCGCCGCCGTCGGCTGCGCTCGCGATGTAGTTGCGGATGATGGGCTCGCCCTCGTGCACGACGCCCTTGATGACGACGGTCTTGGCGCCCATGTCGAGTAGGGCGCTGGCGTTTTTCTGCACGAACTCAATGGAGACGTCCTGACCCTCGTAGGGGATGCCCGTGAGGATGGACGCCTCGGTGAGGTTGGGTGTGAGGACGTCGGCACCGTCGACGAGCGCGGCCATGGC
This sequence comes from Collinsella sp., assembly GCF_052346665.1. Classification (NCBI taxonomy): domain Bacteria; kingdom Bacillati; phylum Actinomycetota; class Coriobacteriia; order Coriobacteriales; family Coriobacteriaceae; genus Collinsella; species Collinsella sp. The sequence continues at coordinate 16,328 of NZ_DAWDUX010000007.1, read as the reverse complement.
CTTGCACAACTCGTCGGTGTAGGTGGGGTACTTCACGCCACCGTCGCCCATGACGGGGTCGACGATGCGCAGGGCGTTCGGGTACTCGCGGTACAGGCGCTGGATGACGGCGACCTGCTCGGCCGAGCCAAGGAAGCCCGAATACACGCCGTCGAGCTCCACGTTCTCCTCGCGCCAGGCGTCGAGGTAGGCCTCGAGCATGTCGGTGGTGTCGTGCATGTGGAAGACGGGGAACTTGGTGTGGGCGCTAAAGAGGGCCGTGGGCACCGGGCAGACGTCGACGCCCGCCGCACTGAGCACGGGGATCGCCACGCCGAGTGAGCACTTGCCGTAACCGCACATGTCGTGCACGGCCGCCACGCGCGGAATGTACGCGCCTTCACGCTGATAGAGTTTGGTCATGATTCAATTCCTTTCCGCGGACTTATGGACCAGCGTACGGCTCAACAGGATAGGTCAATTCCCGATAAGGTACGTAGGAGTTTTACAAATGTTCATCTTGCATTTGGGCTAGATGTGAGTTGGGAAAATCGCGCCATTTGCCCTTTTGACCCCTCACCGAATATTCCGCTTGCGACTCGGGGAATTTGCCACGCCTGGCGGCATGAGGGCGTATGATGCAGATATCCGCGTCCGTTTTGGGCGGGCGCCGCACGGTAAGTTGGATTGGGAAAGGTAAGACCATGGCTGATGTGCATGAGCTTCTCGCCACGTGGATCGAGAATGTCACTGATGAAGGGCTTCTCGCCGAGCTGAAGGCGATGAAGGAGGCGGGCGACGAGAGCGCGATCACCGATGCGTTCTTCCAGGACCTCGCATTCGGCACTGCGGGCTTGCGCGGCACGCTGGGGGCCGGCACCAACCGCATGAACATCTACACCGTCGGCCGCGCCACGCAGGGCTTCGCCGACTACCTGGTGAAGAACTTCGAGAACCCCACGGTCGCTATCGCGCGCGACAGCCGCAACAATGGCGAGCTGTTCGTTAAGACCACCGCTGCCATCCTCGCGGCGAACGGCGTGACCTCCTACGTCTACCCCAAGATCTCCCCGGTGCCCACGCTCTCCTGGGCCACCCGCTACCTCGAGTGCTCCGGCGGCATCTGCATGACCGCGAGCCACAACCCCGCCGCCTACAACGGCTACAAGGCCTACGGCCCCGACGGCTGCCAGATCACCTCTGAGGCCGCTGACGCCATCTCCGCCGCCATGAACGCGTGTGACCCGTTCCATGACGTCAAGACCATGGACTTCGACGCCGCCGTCGAGCAGGGCCTGGTCAAGTGGATCGGCGACGAGGTGCTGGACGCCTACTACGACGCCGTGGCCGCCAAGTCCGTGAACAACCTCACGCCCGAGCAGATCGCCAACGCCCCGCTCAAGCTCGTGTACACGCCGCTCAACGGCACGGGTCTGATTCCGGTCACTACCGTCCTCAACAAGGTTGGCGTGACCGACATCACCGTGGTCCCCGAGCAGCGCGACCCGGACGGCGACTTCCCCACCTGCCCGTATCCCAACCCCGAGATCCGCGAGGCCATGCAGAAGGGCATCGATCTGTGCCAGGAGGTCAAGCCCGACTTGCTACTCGCGACCGACCCCGACGCCGATCGTGTGGGCGTGGCCTGCGCCGATGGTGACGACTACACGTTGCTGACCGGCAACGAGATGGGCGTCCTGCTGCTCGACTACATCTGCAAGATGCGCGCCGAGCGTGGCGAGGATCTCTCCCGCAAGGTCGCCGTCACCACCATCGTGTCCTCTGCCATGGTTGACGCGCTGGCCGAGGAGTACGGCTTTGAGCTGCGCCGCTGCCTTACCGGCTTCAAGTACATCGGCGACATCATCACCGGCCTGTCCGACGCCGGCGAGGTCGACCGCTTCATCTTTGGCTTCGAGGAGAGCTACGGCTATCTGTCCGGCGACCACGTGCGCGACAAGGACGCCGTCAATGCCTCCATGCTCATCTGCCAGATGGCCCAGTACTACAAACTGCAGGGCCTCAACCTGGTTCAGGCCATGCGCGCGCTGTATGAGAAGTACGGCTACTATCACAACAAGACCGTCTCGCTGAGCTATCCCGGCGCCGACGGCGCCGCCAAGATGACCGGCATCATGAAAGCCCTGCGCGCTGAGGCCCCCTCTGAGATCGCCGGCGCCAAGGTCGAGGCGGTCGTGGACTACGCGAACTGCGTGAATGGCCTGCCCAAGGCCGACGTTATCGAGTTCGACCTCGAGGGCGGCAACAAGGCCATCGTGCGTCCCTCCGGCACCGAGCCCAAGATCAAGCTCTACATCTTTGCCAAGGGCGAGGACGCCGCGGCCGCCGATGCACTCATTGCCGCAATCGAGGAAGATGGCCGCAAGCTGCTGTCCTAGCGCGCAGTGATGTGCAATTAGGGACGGGTGCGTTTTATACATGCGTTTTCGCGCGTGTCCTGGAGCTGAAGACGGGCCGCTCGCTTTTGCGGGCGGTCCGTCTTTTGATGTTCGGCTGCGCTTGGGGCGCGTGGCGGGCGGTTGAGACGCGCCGAGCGCGAGTTGGGTGAGGTTTTTCGTATTGATTTTTAATTTCGGTTGGTAGCAGACATGGTTTGCAATGAAAAACGCAGGTCGGACTCAGCTGAAATTACCTTGTACTCGCGGAATTGCAAAATTGATACGAAAAACCTCATCGAACTTGGCGGTCGGCGTGGCCATGCCGATCGCGAGGGGCTGTGAAGTCCGATGATGAGAGCGGGTTGATGGGCGAGCTGATGGACGGAGGGCCGTCGTCCGACAGCTGCCCGTTCGGCAACCGCGCTTTCGACCACCGCCCTTTACCGTATGGAGCTGATGAGGCGCGCTTTGCGGATGCAGGCGGGGATACGCTTGCTGAGGAGGGTGACGTCCTCGGCGGTGATGTCGCTCGCGAGCGAAAGGCGCAGCGCACCGCGGGCGCGCTGCGCGGGAATCCCCATGGCAGTGAGTACGTGCGAAGGTTCGGTTGAGCCGGTGGAACAGGCAGAACCGGTTGCCGCCGCGACGCCTGCCCGGTCGAGCAGGACCACGAGGAGCTCGCCGTCAACGTCGTCGCAGGTGAAGGATGCGATCGAGGGGAGACGGCCGATTGAGGGAGAGCGGTCTAGGGCCTCTCCGTCGGAGGCAGCGCTGGGTTCACCGGTCGCGCCGCCATCTGTGGCGCGGGAGACTGGTGCATTGCGGTCCGGGAGAGCTGACGCATCGCAGGCCGGGGTGCACGGGGTTTTCGTGCCATCGGCTGAGGCGTATTTGATTGGCGTGCCGGTGAGGGCCATGTCCTCGACCTCGCCGAGAAGGTGGCGAATGAGCTCATTGCGTAAGGATGAGATGCGCAGGATGTCGGACCGGAGCGTTTCGCACGCTTCCTCGAGGGCGGTGACCATGCCCACGATGCCTGCGACGTTCTCGGTACCGGCGCGCTCACCGCGTTCCTGGGCCCCGCCGGTGATGAGCGGTGGAATGGAGAAGCCCTTGCGCAGATAGAGCGCCCCAACGCCACGTGGGCCGTGGAACTTGTGCGCGGAGAGCGAAAGGGCGTCGATGCCCAGTTCTTGTACGTCGACGGGGATGTGCCCCACGGCCTGCACCGCATCGGTGTGGAAGGGAGCACCGTGGGCGTGGGCAACGGCGGCGAGCTCGCGGATGGGTTCGATGGTGCCGACCTCGTTGTTCGCAAGCATGATCGAGACCAAGGCAGTGGCGGGCGGGGTGGCGAGTCCAGGGGCATCGCCACCCGCGGAGGCAGTGGTGTGCCCGGGAGCCGCGGCGAATCCGGGAGCCTCGATACCGCATGCGGCGGCGCGTTCGTTGGCGGTGAGTGCCTCTTCGAGGTCCTCGGCGTGCACGAGCCCCTGGCGATCAACGGGCAGGTACGTCACCTGGACGCCTTCCCGCTCGAGCGCCTCGCAGCAGTGGAGGATCGCATGGTGCTCGATGGCGCTCGTGACAATCCGAACGGGCGTAGCCGCTCCGTAGAGGTCCCGGTAGCGCTGCACGGCGCCGCGTAGTATCCAGTTGTCCGACTCGGATCCGCCGCTCGTGAAGTAGATGTCCGACGCGTTCGCCGCCCCAAGGAGGCGCGCCATGTCGTTGCGTGCTCCGTCGAGCGCGCTGGCCGTCTCGCGCGCCATGCGATGGATCCCGCTTGGGTTGCCGAACTTCGTGGTCAGGTACGGCATCATCGCCTCAAGCGCACGGGGCGAGAGCGGTGTGGTTGCCGCACTGTCGGCGTACACATAGGGTTCGTTGGCGTTGGTCATGGCGGTCAATGGCGCTATCGAAGAACGAAGAACCAGAACAGGGCGAGGGCGATGGCGGCAAGTATCAAGATGAGCAGGAGGAGCTGCACGCGTTTGCGTGCGCGATCATGCCGGGACACGAAGATGGATCGCCCTTTTTTAGGCTGAGAAATATAGCTGCTCGGCTGGCCGAGGCCCTGCTCGCCGCCGCGCCCGCGAACCTGCAGCGTGGGAGTGCTCGGCGGGATGTATCCGCCCGTGCGTGCCGTGCCGCCACTCGCCTGGGCGGAACCACCCTTTCCAAGCGATGCCTTGCGTCTGGGTATGTGCGTCGCGCGATTGCTCGCAGGTGCTCGAGGGTTGTCGACGGGCGGCAGATAGGTGGGGTCGCTGGTTGCGATGCCCATGTGCTTGCGACCGGGTCGCTGGTGCGCGCCCTCGGAGACTCCGCGCGGGACTGCCGTTGGGCGCGGTGCGTTCTGCTCGTCCATGTCCACCTCGTGGGATAGCGGGTGTAATACCGCCATTGTATGGTGAATCATGCGGGAGTGCGCCCGTGGTGCCGCTGTTCGTTCCAAAACGCCCCGTTTCACCATACCGCCGCGACCTCAATTGAGGGACAGGCGCTAAATTGAGGCCATGAATGGGATTTGAATGAATGGGATTTGAATGAATGGGATTTGAGTCGCGAAGCCATGTCGTTTCGGCGTGCGCGCAGGCAGAACGCTTTGCGAGCGTATAATTCCCAACGTATGACCGCGCATGGTATCCAGAGGGGAAGCCGCATGTCTCTCGACACCAACCTGTCCGAATTCACCGCGTTCGATTCCGACACCGATCATCCGCACGACGAGTGCGGCGTGTTCGGCGTTTGGGCGCCCGACCGCGACGTCGCCCGTCTCACCTATTTCGGCCTGCGCGCTCTGCAGCACCGCGGCCAGGAATCCGCCGGCATCGCCGTGGGCGATGGCGGAACCGTCATGGTCCGCAAGGACCTGGGCCTGGTGAGCCGCGTTTTCTCCAACGCCGACATTTGCTCGCTGCCCGGTCAGCTCGCTGTGGGTCACGTGCGCTACGGCACCGCCGGCGCTAAGAGTTGGGAGGCATCGCAGCCCCACCTTGCCACTATCGGGGAGGTCATCGTCGCCCTTGCCCATAATGGCACCCTTGTCAACACCGACGAGCTGCGCCGTCAGCTCATCGAGCTCGGCGTTCCCTTCAACTCAAATTCCGACTCCGAGGTCGCAGTCAAGCTCATCGGCTACTTCACGCAGGAGACGCATCACCTGCGCGAGGGTATCCGCAAGACGATGGAGCTCATTCGCGGCGGCTACGCCATGGCGCTTATCAACGAGGAGGCACTGTACGCCTTCCGCGATCCGCACGGTGTTCGTCCGCTGGTGCTCGGCCGTCTGACCAGCGACGAGGGCCTCGCCGCCGCCGATGCCGCCGCCGCGGCCTCCGCGCTGCCGAGTGATGCCGCGTCCGCCGAGGACTTGGTGGGCGATGAGGTGCTCGCCTCCACCGCAGGCTGGGTCGTTGCCTCCGAGACCTGCGCGCTCGACATCATCGGCGCCGAGTACGTGCGCGATATCCGTCCCGGCGAGATCTTGCGCATCAGCGCCGAGGGTCTCGTGTCCGAGCAGGGTGTCCCTGCCGCCGAGAAGAGCGCCCACTGCATCTTCGAGCAGGTGTACTTCGCCCGTCCCGATTCCATCGTGGATGGCAAGTCCATCTATGCCTGCCGCTACGATATGGGTCGCAAACTGGCGCTCGAGTGCCCCGTTGAAGCCGACATGGTCATCGGCACGCCCGACTCCGGCCTGCCCTCCGCCGAGGGATACGCCTTCGAGAGCGGCATCCCCTACGGCACCGGCCTTATCAAGAACCGCTACGTTGCCCGCACGTTCATTGAGCCCACGCAGGAGCTGCGAGCCATGGGCGTGCGCCTCAAGCTCAATCCTCTGCGCGATGTGATCGAGGGCAAGCGCATCGTTGTCGTGGACGACTCGATTGTGCGCGGCACCACCATGGTCCAGCTTGTCCGCATGCTGCGCCAGGCGGGCGCCAAGGAGATTCACATCCGCATCAACTGCCCGGAGGACATCTGGCCGTGCTTCTACGGCGTGGACACCGGCGAGCAGAGCCAGCTCATCTCCGCGACCAAGTCGGTCGAGGAGGTCTGCGAGTTCATCGGCGCCGACACGCTCGCATTCTTGTCTGTGGACGCTTTGCTCGAATGCGTACCCAAGGCGGGTTACTGCACCGCTTGCTTCACCGGTGAGTATCCGGTCGCGATTCCCGAGAGCTTCGGTCGCGAGAAGTTCATCAAGGGATACGTGCCGCGCAACCTGACCAAGCCCGAGCTCGTGACCGAGACGTGCGTTGTTGATAAGGCCGAGGACCGCAGCTGGGAAGAGGCGCACGAGGGCTAAGACGAGGCGTGCCGTCGCGTGCCAATTGGGGACGTGTCCCTTTGGCACGCGTCACGCGTAATGCGAATAGAACGGGTGCGCGCGTGTAATGTCGAAAATGACGCGCTTCAATCGCGATTTTTTCGACGTTGCACGCGCGGCCCTGCAACGAGGCGCCCGCGACTGGCCGCATCCGCTCCCAATTGAGGGGTTTGGTCGATGCGGGCTGTGCCCTGCTATCATGCTGTACTAGGAATTCCCTGGGTCGAAAGGAACCTCACATGGCCGAGAGCAAGCACGTTACGTACGAGGACGCCGGCGTCGACACCGCCGAGGGCGGCCGCGCGGTCGATGCGATCAAGCAGATGGTCGCGGAGACCAACCGCCCCGAGGTCATTGGCGGTATCGGCGGCTTTGGCGGCCTATTCTCCGCCGCGGCGCTCAAGGACATGGAGGATCCGATCCTCATCTCCGGCACGGACGGCGTGGGCACCAAGCTCGTGCTCGCCCAGATCCTCGACCGTCACGAGACTGTGGGCCAGGATCTTGTCGCCATGTGCGTGAACGACATCCTCGCCTCCGGCGCCGAGCCCCTGTTCTTCCTCGACTATGTCGCCATCGGCCACATCGAGGCTGAGCACATGGCCAAGATCGTCAAGGGCGTCGCCGATGGCTGCAAGCTCGCAGGCTGCGCGCTCGTGGGCGGCGAGATGGCCGAGCACCCCGGCGTCATGCGTCCGGACGACTACGACCTCGCTGGCTTCACCGTCGGCGTCGTCGACCGCCCCAAGATGATCGATCCAGCCAACGTGCGCGAGGGCGATGTCATCATCGGCTTGCCGTCCACGGGTGTCCACTCCAACGGCTACTCGCTCGTGCGCAAGGTCATCGGCGTCGACGGCATCGTGCCGGGCACGCCCGAGGCAGAGGCCAAGAAGGCTGAGCTCGAGACCATCGAGGTCGCGCCCGGCGTCCTCCTCGCCGACGCGCTGCTGGCTCCCACCCGCATTTACGTCAAGCCCATCCTCGAGCTGCTCCGCGGCGAGGCCGGCAAGCATGTGCACGCCATCGCCCACATCACCGGCGGCGGCATCACCGAGAACCTTAACCGCGCCCTGCCCAAGGACGTTGACGCCCTCGTGCTGCGCGACGGTGCCAAGATGGGTTGGGACGTTCCTCCGGTCATCACTTACATCTCCGAGCATGCGGAGCTCGCGCCCAACGAGGCCTGCAAGACCTTCAACATGGGCGTCGGCCTGATGCTCATCGTCTCTGCCGAGGATGAGGCCGCAGTCACCGAGGCCCTCGTCGCCATGGGCGAGAAGCCCTTCCGCGTGGGCACCTGCGTTGCGGGCTCCGGCGAGGTGAAGTACGCAGATGAGCAGTAGGGACGAGGCCCAGGCGGCCGCCGACGAGTACCGTCGCCTCATCGAGGAGGCGGCCCTCGCCCCCGAGGCGCTTCCGAGCGACGCGTTTTTTGGCGATGCCGCAGAGCGCGAAGTGGATGCCGGAAATACCGCCGCTTCGCATGCGCGACCCGGTATCAACGAGCTGCAAGACGAACGCGCCGCGCAGGACCAGGCGGACCGTGCCCCGTTGCCCATTGGTGTGCTGCTCTCGGGCTCGGGCACCAACCTCCAGGCGCTTATTGACGCAATCGACGCCGGCGAGCTCAACGCGGAGATCAAGCTCGTGGTGGCGAGTCGTCCTTCCGCGTACGGCCTCAAGCGCGCCGAGGCTGCGGGTATTCAGACCCTCACGCTCTCCAAGGAGACCTATGCCGACCCCATCCAGGCGGATGAAGTCATCGCGCACGAGCTTCTGGCTGCCGGTTGCGAATACGTGATCATGGCGGGCTATATGCGCATGGTGCATGCACCACTGCTCGTCACGTTCCCTGATCGAGTGATTAACATCCACCCCGCCCTACTTCCCAGTTTCCAGGGTGCCCATGGTATCCAGGACGCGTTCGATCGCGGTGTCAAGGTGACGGGCGTTACGGTGCACATTGCCAACGCGGTGTACGATATGGGCCCGATCATCGCCCAGCGTGCGCTCGTGGTCGAGGAGGGCTGGGACGTCGATACCCTCGAAGAGCACATCCACGCCATCGAGCATGTTTTGTATCCCGAGGTGGTGCAAATGCTCGCCGATGGTCGTGTCCACGTGCGGGAGAACCTTACGGTCGAAGTGCGTTAGTCGTGTACGAGAAGCGCGCGCCGGTGTCTTATCCGGCGCGCGTTATTTGCAACTCGCCATGGTCGACCTTTCGAGCTCTCTTCTCGCTTCCTTTTGAAGCACCGCTCTTCCATAGGGTGCGCCGTTTACCGACGTATTCCGTCCGTCTGCCATTTCACATAAATGTGGCGGGAATCAGAAAAATCGGAAGAAAGCCCCTAGAATGCCTTCCTGGCTAGTGGGTTAAACAATTGGGGGGCGAAAGACCCTCAGTGTCAAATGCACATTTGTATATGCATAACAACAAAGCTGGTATCTTTCTGAAAAAACCAATAAAAAATGAATAAAATTGAATAGAAGATGCATAATCCGAGTGGATTTCTCCTTCACGCGCACCAACGTGAATCCGTACAGTGAAGCAATCTATGTTGGGGATGCCCATGGATCGGCAAGGCGTTGGTTGCTGCGGATTGGCGCTCGGACGCCAGCCGGTAAGGTTCCTTGCCGAGACGGGGATACGCAAACGGAAGGGGATGCGTATGAAGAAGCTACGCTGGGGAGGAGTCGTCGCGTGGTGCCTTTCGGCGCTGTGTGCCGCGACGATGCTCCTGCCTGCGCAGAAGGTGTACGCCGCCGAAGGCAACTTGGCGCTGAACAAAAACGCCGTTGCCGACAGCCAAGAGGCCGATTCGGTTAAGGCGAAGAACGCGACCGATGGCGACACGACTTCGAAGTCGTCTCGTTGGGGTAGTGCGGTTGACGCCAGCCATGGCGAGCATTGGATTTACGTTGATCTGGGCAAGGACGAGCAGGTCTCGTCCGCAAAGGTCTACTGGGAGGCCCGCAAGGCCACGGGATTCAAGATCCAGGTCGCGAAGGCCGAAGATGCAAAGGATAACGACTCGACCAAGTGGACTTGGAAGGACGTCTATACGACGACCGAGCGCCCCAAGGACAAGACGAGCGTCATCAATTTCGATACGACGTCTGCGCGCTATGTTCGGCTTCTGATCACCGGCTTCACGGGCAATGACCCGTATGGCGATGCCGTCGATTGGGATGCGGTCTCCATTTACGAGCTCGAGGTATATGCCGACAAGCAGACAGAGACGCCTGATGAGCCGACTACCGAGGCAACCAACCTCGCACTCAAGAAGGCCACCAAGGCCAGCAAGGACTACCACAACAAGAACGGTGCCCGTGCAGTCGATGGCAAGAAGGAGAGCAAGAGCAACGATCGCTGGATGACCGAGACCGCGCCGACCCAGTGGCTGCGCGTTGATCTGGGTAAGGAAGAAACCATCAAGCACTTCAACATCCAGTGGGAAGATGCCTCCAACTACGCAACCAAGTTCGAGGTGTACGTCTCCAACGATGAAAGCGTCTGGAACGCCGAGGGCGACAACTACCAGAGCTGGGGCGCCCCGGTTGTCAATGAGCAGAACAACACTAAGGGTCTCAATGAGATTACCCTGAAGACTCCTGCGACCGGTCGTTACCTCCTACTGCGCGTCACCGGTATGAGCACAGGGTATGGTGTCTCCTGCATGGAGTTCGAGGCATGGAACCAAGTGCCCGCTGCACCTGAGAAGCAGCCTGCGGACTACCTCAACGACATCAAGGTCGCCGAGGTCACTGCCGACACCAAGACGCTCTCCTATACCCTGCCTGAAGACGTTCCCGAGGGCTACAAGATCAAGTACAACGGCACCGACTACGAGCAGGTCATCGATCTGAATGGCACCATCTACCGTCCGATCTCCGACGTGACCGTCAAGGCCTCCTTCAAGATCGAGAACACCAAGGACAACACGGACTACGCGTTCAAGGAGTTCGACGTCAAGGTCCCCGGCAGCATGACCGCCAAGGCCGAGGCTAATGCCGCGCCGCAGATTCTGCCTGAGCTCCGCGAGTGGGTTGGTGGCGAGGGACAGTTCGCCGCATCTGCCGCCAAGCGCGTAGTGTACGGTCAGGACTCGCTCAAGGTCATGGCCGAGGACTTTGCCGCGGATTTCCAAATCATCACGGGCGTTAAGCTCGAGGTGGTCCAGGGCACCGCAGCCCAAGCTGGCGACATCTTCTTCACGCTCGGCGCCGACAAGGCTCGGGGCCTCAAGGATGAGGGCTACCTGCTCGAGGCGAGCGCCAACAGCATCACCGTCAAGGCCGAGGCCGTGGCGGGCGCCAACTGGGGCGGCAAGACCATCCTCCAGGGTATGAAGACGGGCAACTCCACCTTCCCGGTGGGCACCACCCGCGACTACCCCCTCTACAAGGTGCGCGGTCTCATCCTCGACGTGGGTCGAAAGACCTTCACGCTCGACTGGCTCAAGCAGATGACCGAGCAGATGGCATGGTTCAAGCTGAACGACTTCCAGATTCACCTGAACGACAACTATATTCCGCTCGAGGAGTACACCAAAGCGGGGAAGGATGTCTTCCAGGCGTACTCTGGCTTCCGTCTTGAGTCCGACATCAAGAAGGGCGGCAACGACGGCAAGAACCAGGCCGACCTCACCTCCACCGACGTGTGGTACACCAAGGCCGACTTCAAGGAGTACATCGAGCACTCCAAGGCGCTTGGCGTGAACATCATTCCCGAGATCGATACCCCGGCGCATTCGCTGGCGCTGACCAAGGTGCGTCCCGACCTGCGTCACGGCACCGATGGACGCCAGAACGACCATCTCAATCTCACTACGCTGTATAACGATAGCCTCAAGTTCGTCCAGAGCATCTTTGACGAGTACGTGAAGGGTGGCGAAAATGCCGTTTTCGCCGGCTCAGATGTCATTCATATTGGCGCGGATGAGTACAGTGCCGACGGCAACGCATACCGCACGTTCGTGAACGATATGTTCAAGTATGCCGAAGGGAACGGAAAGACTGCTCGTGTGTGGGGTTCCCTCACGAGCATCAAGGGTACAGTTAATGTCAGCGGCATCTCCGAGTCTGGCCAGCGCCGCCAGATGAATCTTTGGAACCCTGGTTGGGCCGATCTTAAGCAGATGTACGATTTGGGCTTCGAGCTTATCGACTGTCAGGACGGTGTCTTCTACGTCGTTCCGAATGCAACGTACTACTACGACTACCTGGGCGATGCTGCTTACACCGACGGACTGAACAGCATTAGTGGGTACTCTGTTCCCGCTGGCGATCCGCAGATGATCGGTGGTGCATTTGCCGTCTGGAACGACATGTGCGACAACCAGGAAAACGGCATGTCCGAGTATGACATCTATGACCGCATCAACCGCTCCGCTGGTCTGTTCGGTGCCAACAGTTGGGGCAAGAGCGGCTCGATTGATACCGCTGCCGCCAAGGAGATCGTTGCCAAGCTCGGTGACGCCCCCGGTAGCAACTTTGGTTACGACGTCGCAACTACCGAGGATGGCACCATCGCTCAGTGGAACATGGACGACTTGTCGGACGCCTCTGGCCTGAAACGCGACCTTGTCGAGGGCGAGAACGCCAAGATTGAGAAGGTTGACGGCCGCAGTGCCCTCAAGCTCAACGGCGGCGAATCCTACGTGTCCGTCAAGGACGACGCCCTTACCACCCTCGGTTTGGGCAGCGATCTGCGCGTGAAGGTTAAGCGTACGAGCGCGTCGACTGACGAGCAGGTTCTGTTCGAGTCCGAGTACGGTGCTATCAAGGCGGTTCAGAAGGACACCGGCAAGGTCGGCATCACCCGCGAGAACCGCGATTACTCCTTCAACTACACCCTGCCGGTCGACGAGTGGGTTGAGCTTGAGTTCAAGAACGAGTTCGAAGTCACTACGCTGTATGTCAACGGCGAGAAAGTAGAGACTATCGGCTCGACCGGTAACGGTAGCCGCGGCAAGCTCAAGGCCACGTGCATGCTCCCGGTCAATACGCTGGGCTCTGCCACGAACGCCTTTGAGGGCTATGTGGACGATGTACGCGTGACCGAAGCCTCCGAAGAGCCGCTTGCTTCGACAATGCCTCTCGACTACGCGGTCATCACCGCTGAGAAGGTTCTTGCCGAGCAGGACGTCCCCGGGCTGCGCGCACTTCTTGAGCAGGCATATGCCCTGTTCCTGAACGCCAATCCGGCCAAGGCAGACATTGACAACCTGGTTGCGCAGATCAACGCTCTGCTAACCGACCAGGACGGCAAGCCTTCCTACGAGGCTGCCGACTACTGTCGCCTTGACGCCTACGCGCAGCTTCAGCTTGACGGTGACGCCGCAGCACTGTTGAACGAGCTCTTTACCGACGCGTCTGTTGCGCGCGTTCAGGCCGCATGGGCTCAAGTCCGCGAGAACCTGCCTGCGGGCATGCAGTCCACGGTCGATTCGTATGAGAGTGCCATCGTGAGCGCGCTTGACGCGCTCGAGCTCAAGACGGGAGGCGACCTCACGCTTGTTGATCAGGGCAAGCTTGCAGCAACCGCCAACTCGGAGCAGACTGAAGGAGAAAACGGTAAGGCCTCAAATGTTCTCGATGGCAACCTTGGTACGTACTGGCACAGCATGTACAGCCCCAGCAAGCCCAGTGGCCCACATAGCATTACTCTGACCAGCAAAGAGGACGTCATGACGCTTGGCGGACTGGTGTACACCGCTCGCAGCGGCCACGGTAACGGTACGGTTCTCAAGTATACGGTTATGGCATCAGAAGCTGGCACTGACGAATCGATGGTTGAGGTGGCTAAGGGTTCTTTGAAGGATGCCGATGGTGCGCAAACCATCACCTTCGATAAGCCTGTCAGGGCAAAGGCGATCAAGCTCGTTGTCGATGAGGGCAAGGGCGGCTTTGGCAGCGCCGCCGAGCTCAATCTGATCAACGCCGATGTAAAGCCCGACTACACGACCCTGCAGACGCTGGTTGACGCCGCGAAGGCCATTCAGAAGGACGGTTCGTGCGAGCACGATGCCTTCACGGCCGAGACATGGGATGCCTTGCAGGCCAAGATCGCCGAGGCCGAGAAGGTCATTGCCGATCAGAGCGGCGACGTCAACTCCGTCTTCGCACTCAAGGGCGAGCTCGCTCAGGCAATTGAGTCTCTGCGTCTTGACGAGAAGACAGCCGATCCCGACGAGGACGAGTTCACCGTCACCTTCGACGATCGCATTCCCGGACATGAGGATCGTGTAATCGTGGTCAAGAGGGGTGACAAGGTCCCCGTTCAGCCCATGCCCGAGCTTGCCGGATATCTGTTCGACGGCTGGTTCACCGATGGCTATAAGGGCGGTTGGAAGAACAAGTGGGACTTCGACACGCCGGTCACGAGCGACCTTATGCTCACGGCCAAGTGGGTCGAGGACGGGGATGCTCCCGTTGCTCCCGAGACGCCCGATGATCCTTCCGATGAGCCTGGCGCGAACAAGCCCAACGGCGGACTGCCGACCACCGGAGACAATTCCATGCTCCTGGTGGTGGGTGTGGGCGCAGCTGCCGTCATCGCAGTTGCGGCAGGTGCGGTCATGATTGCCCACAGCCGCAAGACGCGCTAGCGTCGTCCCCCGCACTCCCTTGGTGGCACGGGGCTCTCTGCGCATGCGGAGGGCCCCGTGCCTTGTGTGCTGAGGGCCCCGTAAAGGGAAGTGTGTGGGAATGCTCGAATACCATCCGCATCTAAAAGTGCGTGTGAGACAATAACCAAATGTGTGAACACGGGACTCGTCGCCCAAGCGACGAACCATACAGAGCTACGAAAGAAGACCTCAAATGGCAGTGAGTAAACGAAGCGCCAAGATCAAGCGCGACCCGGTGCCCGAGGCGGCGCCAAGCAAAAAGCAGGTGAAGCAGGCGCGCAAGGAAAAGCTTTCCAAAGCAGGCAAGATTGTGCTCGTGGTGATTGGCATCGCCGCCATGTTGCTTTCCGTGAGTGCGATGGCGTGTTCCGGCGTGCTCAACCAGGTGCAGAGCCAGGAGGACTATAAGCTCACGGGCGGCGTCGCGGCAACCGTGAACGGCGTCAACATTAAGGAAGACACCGTCACCGAGCAGATCATGAGTCTGCGCCAGAGCTCGTACGAGAGCGATGAAGACTGGGCGACGTACCTGTCTCAACAGGGGCTTACGCCCGAGAGCTATCGCGAGAACGTCATCGATTCCATCGCCCGCCAGTACCTGCTCACGCAGGCGGAGAAGGAGTACGACATCACCGTCTCCCAAGATGATCTTGACGAGGCCTGGGACGAGGCGGTTGAAAACTACGGCGGCGACGAGGACGCCTTTGTTGATATGATTACCCAGTTCGGGTTCACCAAAGAGACCTACCAGGAGAACACCAAGAGCTCGCTCGCTCAAGAGAGGCTGCGTGAGAAGGTCGCATCTGTCGAGGACCCCACCGATGACCAGATCGTCTCCTACATCAATGAGAACCTCGACACCTACAACGACGCCCGTCGTTCGTCCCACATCCTGTTCAAGGTCGCCGACGATGCAACTGATGAAGAGAGCGCTGAGGTTGAGGCCAAGGCTCAGGAGGTGCTTGACAAGCTGAACGCCGGCGAGATCGAGTTCGCCGATGCGGCGAAAGAGTACTCCGAGGACTCATCCGCCGATGACGGTGGCGACGTGGGCTGGGATAAGCTCACCACCTTTGTGACCGAGTATCAGGATGCGCTCAGCGCGCTCTCCACGGGGCAGATGAGCGGTCTGGTAAAGACGACCTACGGGTACCACATCATTCTGTGCACCGATCAGTTCAACGTTGAGAGCGTTTCTTCTGCTGACGAGATTCCCGAGGCCATCCGCGATGCGATTTCGAGCAAGATCAAGACCGAGGAGGAGAGTGCGAAGTACTCCACTTGGCTGAATGATTACATTGACAAGGCCGACATCAAGATTAACGAGATGCCCGAGGATGTTCCGTACAACGTCGATATGAGCAAGGCGAAAGCGGACGAGGGCACGGATTCCGAGGAGTAGGGGATAGCTATGACGTACGAAGAGCTTCATGCCGAGATGGTCGCCGCGATGAAGGCGAAGGACAAGGTCCGCCTGGGTGTCACCCGTCTGGTGCTGGGCGAGCTCAAGAACGCCGCATCGCGCGGCGGGGCGCATGAGATCACCGAGGAGGAGACGACCGCCCAGATCAAGCGCACGCTCAAGCAGACCAACGAGACACTCGAGATGTCTGAGAAGGCGGGTAATAACTCCGAGCGCACCGAGAACCTTCGCGAGCAGGTGGCCGTGCTCGAGAGCCTGCTGCCCGCTCAGGTGTCCGGCGACGAGCTCGCGGCCCTGATTGACCAGGTTATCGCCGAGATCGGCGCGGAGTCCAAGAAGGACATGGGCCGCGTGATGGGTGCGCTTACCAAGGCGACGAACGGGAACTTTGACAAGCCAGCCGCCGCGCAGATGGTGGGAGCCCGCCTGGCATAGCGCGTGTAAAAAGGGCACGTGCAAAATGGGGACAAACCCCTTTTTACACATCACGGGCAGCAGGAGTGAACTGCGCCCCGAAACTTGGACGCGATAAATCATAACCGCTAAGCGGCCTC
>NZ_DAWDUX010000006.1:25142-63899 GCF_052346665.1 Collinsella sp. | reverse complement strand
CGTCGTGATCAAAAACACATTCCAAAACGACACCGCCACCGCATCGCTCCAGGCGTTCAAGGTCTTTACGGACACCTCGGGCGGACATACCCTCGCCGGAAACGAGTTCAAGTTCACGCTGAGGCCCGTGAGCGACACGGTGGATGGCACCACGAATACGGACGAGATCACGCTGGCGAGCATGCCCCGCCCCCGTAACGCGGCAACTCCGGAGGATGGCTCCGCGTGGCCCATCGAGCAGCCCGTGGTCGTCGCGGGCGAGGCCTCGTTCGGTGATTTCACCTTCAGCACGGAGTCCAACGCCGGCCACACGTATGTGTACGAGCTGACGGAGGTCATGCCCGCGGGGGCGACGGCCGAATCCGGCTACACAGTCGACGGCATGAGGTATGACTCCAAGGTGTACCGCGTGGAATACGCCGTGAGCAATCCGGCGGACACGAACCCCGCGGGGGACCTCGCGGTGGGTGTCTCGTGGAGCATCAAGAACGAGCAGGGTGAGTTCGTCCCCGTTGATGAGGGCGACCTGACCGATCGGGGCTTCCCGTACTTTTCCAACACGTACCAGGCTCTTCCCACGGAGTTGCCGTTGGAGCTGTCCAAGGCGGTCGACGGCCGTTCATGGGGCAATGGGGAAAAGTTCATCTTCGACGTGGCCGTGACTTCGGGCGATGCGACGGCGGTCGACCTGCCCGGGCAAGAGGACGCCCAGGAGGCGGGTGTGTATGAGCTCGAGCCCCCGGCAGGCACGGCACTCGCATCCGGTGAGCCGTTGAACATGCCGATCGGCAATGTCGCGTTCTCGAAGGTCGGAACATATGTGCTCACCCTGGCCGAGCGCCCGGGTTCGGCTGTGGGCATGGCGTACGACACCGCACCCCGCTCTGTAACGGTCGAGGTGGCGGATGACGGGACGGGCAAGCTCGTCGCAACGGTCCTCGATGCATCGGGGGCAGTCGCCACCGAGCAAAAGATCGTGGCATCCTTCACCAACATCTACCGCGCAACGGGCGCGTTCGCGGGCATCGACGTGACCAAGGTCATGGAGGGTCATGACCTGCTTGAGAATTCGTATGAGTTCACAGTCGAGCGCACCGCCTATGATTCCTCGGGCAATGTCATCGAGGACAGCCGCCGTTCCGAGAGCATGAAGTGCGGCACTGCCGCCGCTGGCGAGAAGTTCTCGTTCAACGAGGACTACGGTGATGTGTTCTTTGAGGGCAAGCTGACGCAGGAGCAGATCGGCTGCCCGCATATCTTCCGTGTGACCGAGGCCGCCGTCCATCCCGGGACGGTGGGATATGAGGACGATGCGAATGCGGGCTATGTGGTACTGCGCGTGGTGCCCGATGCGGATGATGCCTCGGCGCTCCATGCCGAGTATGCGGTCGCCAAGGGGCCCAAGACTTCCGACCTGGTGGGGAGCGACGGTTCCAAGCGGGCGAAGCTGCTCGATGAAGCGGTACTTGAGGGTCTGGGCGACGAGGTCGTGCGCGGTTCCACCGAGAACGGAGCTGCCGCGGGCGGAGTCATGCCCACGGTCAACTTCGCCAACAAGTACGAGGCAGTGGAACTGGACTACGGTGCCGCTGGAGGATTGGTTATCGAGAAGACATTCACCTATAAAAACGCCGCGAGCTGGCTTACACGCGACTTCTCCTTCACCGTGACGCCCAAGGCGACGGAGGTGTCCCGGCCCGATGGCACGACTCAGCAGCTGACCTCCGCGGGCGATGCGGGCGCTTTGCTCGGCATGACCGATGAGGAGATTGCACAGGGCAAGACCATCGCCATCCCCGACGTGCAGGCGAACGCCGACGATCCTGCCACGGTGTCGCTTGTTCCCTCGGGCGGGCTCACCTTCGAACAGGGGCACATCGGGAAAACCTACACCTATGAGGTGCGCGAGGTCATACCGAGCACCGCCGACGGCGTGGCATACGACGATTCTGTCTACACGGTGACCATCGCCGTGAGGGACAACGAGGATGGCCGCATCAAGGTCGTCACGCAGGTGGTCAAGGACAGCTATCTGTCGGTGTACACCTATGTTTCGGGCGAGGAGGTTTCTCGGGAGAACGCCGCGCGCGTGCCGTTCGCGAACGCCTACGCGCCGATTGAAGCGGATGTCTCGGTTGCGATCAACGCCACCAAGCAGTTGACAGGGCGCCCCCTGGTCGATGGTGAATTCGCCTTCGAGGTGCGCAATGCCGCTCCCGCCGCGACGGGCGACGGCCCCGTTTCGACGGGCGTAAACGACGCTTCGGGCAAGGTTGCATTCGACAACATCACCTATACGTTGGACAAGCTGTGCGCCGATGTCGATGCCGGCAAGGCGACCGCATCCGCCTCAGGCGATTCCAACGCGGTGACATACACCTATCAGTACTCCGTGTCCGAGGTCACCGACGGCTTGGCTGACCAGGGTATCGCCGGTGTTGCGACCTCCTTTGCAGTCACCGTGAGTGTGACGGATGACGGGACGGGTGCATTGAGCGCGGCTGTCACGTATCCGGAAGGTTCGGGTGACGTTCTGGCGTTCAAGAACGCCTATGGATCCGGTGCCACCACGACGGTGAGTCTCAGCGGCACGAAGGTGCTCGACGTGGAGTCGGGCGACAACGCGCCGACCTTGAGCGACATCGCCGGAAAGTATGAGTTCACCCTCGCTCCAGCCGAGGGTTTTGAGGGTGCACCGATGCCGGGCGATGCGACCGTGCGTAACGATGCCGCGGGCAACGTCTCCTTTGGCGAGATCACCTACACCATGGAGGATGTGTTCGGTGCCGATCCTCTGGATGGGGAGAGCGTGTCTGGAGGCAGCGACGCCTCGGGTGGCGAGGCGGGCGCTCCGTCCGAGATGGGCGCATCGTCCGAGGCGGAGGTTCCGTCTGAGGTGACTCCCACGTCTGAGGTTGCTCCCGCCGAGCGCACCAGGGTCTTTCGCTACACAATCTCCGAGAGCGGCACGGTGCCCGGAATCGCCAACGATCCCGATATCAAGACCGTCGAGGTGACGGTGACCGACAACGGGGATGGCACCATCTCGGCGATCGCCTCCAAGATCGAGGGCGGCGCGAATTTCTCCTTCACTAACACGTATTCCGTCGTGCCTACCTCTCCTTCATCTGTGAGCGACGCCATTGCCATCACCAAGACGCTGGGCGGGCGCAACCTGCGAGAAGGCGAGTTCAGTTTTGAGCTGATCGAGACCGTTGACGGAGTGGAGAGGGTCGTCTCTGAGGGCGTCAATGCGGCGGATGGCTCTGTGGGCATGCGGCCGATCGTCTATGACGGCCCCGGCGTGCACAGCTACGTGCTGCGCGAGGTGCACGGGTCGGCCGACGGTGTGACGTACGACGATGCGGCCCACCGCGTGCAGACCACGGTGAAGGACAGCGGAGACGGCACGCTTTCGGTCTCCCATGCGCTGCTCGACGCGAATGGCAACCCGGCCCGCGATCAGTCCGTGGTGTTTGTGAACAGCTATACCGAGCCGAAGGACCCCACCGATCCCATTGACCCTTCCGATCCCGGAGATTCGGGTGACCGACCCGCTTCGCCCGACGGTGGAAGTGGAGATGGAAAGACGGACGGATCTCGCCTGCCTGGGACGGGCGATCCTGCCGTGCCTTCCGCCATCGCCGCGTGTGCGTTCGTCGGATCTCTTCTGGTGGCGACGGGAGGTGTGCTGGTGCGCAGGCGGGTTCGTGACGACCGGGCTGGGCGTTCGTAGCCGTTCGTGGCCGGAGGGTTTTGTGAACGTGCCATCGGTTTCTCTTGTCCATGGGGCGCGGGTTCTTCATACTGTTCGTATCGCTTCTTGTGGCTTTGCCGCAAACGAATCGCAAACGCACTTCCCTTACGGGGGCAAACCAAGGAGGACTGATGGCTCAGTCACGCAACAAGGCCGTAATCGCTGGCCTCACCGCTGCACTCACACTCGGCAGCGTCACCTTGCCGGCGATGGCGACTACTTCCAACAGCACTCCCATGACGGATTCCGATCCCGACGGCATGGGAGTGCCCCTGCCGGGCGACTACGACAAGGCGGACTATTACGAGGGCTCCGAAGGGGTGACGACGTTCGCCTCCGTGCGCTCTGGCTCCACGCTTACCCCGGTCGCGCTGTCGGACGAGATGAAGTACTTTACCAAGTACGAGAGCGGCTGCAATTACGACAAGGGTCTCTCGTACGGCGACGGTTACAACGCGATGGGCTATTATCAGTTCGATCGTCGTTACAGCCTCCTGTCGTTCATCCAACAGGTATACAGCTACAACCCCACCAAGTACGCCATGTTCCAGGCGGTCATTGCTCAGCGCGATACACTCTCGAATCCGTCGTACAGCATGTACGACTACACGACTCGGCAGCTCACCGCTCCGGCGCAGATTCTGAACGAGGCGTGGCACGCGGCTTATGCGGCGGATCCCGCCGAGTTTTCGGCTCTGCAGGACGCCTACGCATACAACAATTACTACCTGCCGGTTCAGAGCTCGCTGCTCAATACCTATGGCGTTGACGTGCGCAACCGAGCCGATTGCGTCAAGGGGCTCGTGTGGGGCATGTGCAACCTGTTCGGCCAGGGAGGCGTGCAGAAGTTCTTTAAGGCCGCGAACATCAACAACGCGATGAGCGACCGCGAGCTGGTCACGGCGCTGTGTGATACGGTGGTCAACCGTGTGGCGGAGTGGTATCCCAAGCAGCCGCAGTATCACCAGGGCTGGCAGAACCGCTATAAGAAGGAGAAGGCCGCGTGCCTGGCGTACCTGGACCAGCATGATGCGGAGCAGAACGCGGGTGGCCAAGAGCAGGGCGGCGATGCGTCGAATGGTGGCGGCGCCGCCCAACAGAGCCCCGGCACCGGTGCGCCGAACGAACCCAGCGTGGGCACTCCGGACAACCCCAGCGCGGGCGACCAGGGAACCTCCGGCCCCTCCGGTGGGACGAGTGACAGTGGCTCCGATAACGGCGGTAACACCGGCGGCGGCAGTGCCAGCGACGGCAACAACGGTGGCTCCAGCTCGGGCAGCGACGCCGGTACTGGTGAAAGCGGTGACGCGTCGACTGGCGACACCTCGACCGGCGACGGCGCGGGCGACTCCGGCTCCGGCGACCAGGGGGGCAACACCTCCAATGGCGGCACGACTTCCGAGGACGACAAGCTTCCCGACGACGACTCGTTCGACTCTACCGACGATGCCGGGGACGATTCGGATGAGAGCGCGCACACGCACACATTCGTTAAGGCTTGGAGCCATGACGGGAAGACCCATTGGCATGCGTGCGAGGACGAGACCTGCACCGGGCACGGTTCCGAGGAAGCGCACACGAGCGATACTTGGGTGGCGAACAGCACCGACCACTGGAAGGTTTGTGAGGTCTGCGGTACGGCGTTCGACATCGCTCCCCACGACTTTGGGGAGTGGCGCATTACCAAGCAGGCTACCGAGGCCGAAAAGGGCGTTCGCGAGCGCACCTGCAATACCTGCGGGAAGGTCGTATCCGAGGAATACGAGGCCGAGTCTGCAAAGACAACGGGCGCGCAATCGACCTCGGGTGGCTCCTCCAAGGAGGGCCTGCCCGGCACGGGCGACATCATCTCGATGGTCGCTGTGGGCGCGACGGGTCTCGCCGTGGCCGGCGGCTCCTTCCTCTCGCTCGCAAAAAAAGAGCGCGACGAGGAGTAGCCTCAAGCGTCGCACAGTCTAGCTACTCAACCTTACAATTCCACCCGTTCCGCGGTGGCCCTCCGGCCAAAGCGCGGGGCGGGTTCTTTCTGGTACCCTTAAGGCGGTAAAACACGTGCTTGGCACGCGTACGCCCGCATTGGACCGGGCGGCGCATGCTATGGGAAGGGAGGCCTCATGGAGGCTTACAAGCAGGAGTTCATCGAGTTCATGGTTGAGTCCGATGTGCTCAAGTTCGGCGACTTCACCCTCAAGAGCGGCCGCAAGTCCCCGTTCTTCATGAACGCTGGAGCTTACGTGACGGGCGAGCAGCTCATGCGCCTGGGCGAGTACTACGCCCGTGCCATCCACGACAACTTCGGCCTGGACTTCGACGTCGTATTCGGTCCTGCCTACAAGGGCATTCCGCTGTCCGTCGTCACCGCCATCGCCATGCACAAGCTGTATGGCAAGGAGGTCAAGTACTGCTCCGACCGCAAGGAGGTCAAGGACCACGGCGCCGACAAGGGCGGCATGCTGGGCTATGAGCTCAAGGACGGCGACCGCGTGGTGATGGTCGAGGACGTGACCACCTCGGGCAAGTCCATCGACGAGACCTATCCTAAGCTCATGGACGCCGCGAACGTCGAGGTCAAGGGCCTCATTGTGAGCCTCAACCGCATGGAGGTCGGCAAGGGTGGCGTGACTACCGCGCAGAAGGAGATCGAGGCCAAGTACGGCTTCCCCGTGGCGAGCATCGTGTCCATGGCCGAGGTGACCGATCACTTGTATAACCGCGAAGTTGCCGGCCGCGTGGTGATTGACGACGAGCTCAAGGCCGCCATCGACGCCTACTACGAGCAGTACGGCGCCCGCGAATAGGATTTCCGTTTGCCGATTGGCGCTTGCCGCCCGGGCGGCGATTTGAGGGGCATCCCCTCAGGTGTTCGGAGGTCGGATACCATCAGGGTAATTTGATGGGTTGGCGTTCGAGTGCGTAAGAGAATGACTCGTCACCGGCATCGGGAGGAAGCGATGAAGAAGAAGTTCTGGGTCATGCCCTTGGCGGCAATCGCGGTTGTATGCACCGTGCTGCTGAGCGCGTGCGGCGGCCCCTCGGTCGAGGAGCTCATCCGTGAGGATGTCGAGAAGGCGTTCTCGGAGGTCTCCGCCGACAACGAGGACCTGATGGATGCCATGGTCGCGAGCTCCGACGGTGCGTTCGAGCAGCTCGGCCTCGACACCAAAGAATTCGCCGAGGCGTATCTGGACGGCTTTGGTCACGAGATCAAGGAGGTCGTGGTTGACGAGGAGGCCGGCACCGCCGACGCCAAGGTGATCGTCAAGATCAAGTCCCTTACCGCGATCATGGCCGATTTTGCCTCGCAGTTCCAGGAGTATGTGAACGGTCTTGACCCATCGACCGTGAGCAGCGAGGAGGAGCTGTACGCCCAAGCAGGCCAGATTCTGATGGATGCGGTCAAGAACGCCGAGCCCGCCGAGACCGAGTGCACGTTCTCGTATGAGAAGGACGACGAGGGCAGCTGGTCCGCAACGGAGGATACCGAGACCGAGATCCTCAACGCGATGCAGTAAATGCGGCGAGTAAGAACATATGGCACAAAGAAAGGGGAGGCGCGAACCTCCCCTTTCTCATATGGCGTTTCGCTGCGCCTGACCGGTCGCTACTCTTCGCGGTCGAACTCTTCGGTGGCGTCGAGCGTGCGTCCCGAGTAGTTGACGTGCCCCGTCACCGCCGCCGTATCGCCCGTCCCGATGAACCGCGCGGCAGCTTGTTGGTAATCGTCAAGAGCGCGCTCGAACAGTGCCGGGAAGCTTTCCGTGCGAACGGCTTGAGTGAAGGGGTCGGTCCATTCGTTGCGCGCCAAGTTTCCTGCGCCCGCCGGCGGCTCGGCGGTCACGCGATGCGCCAGCGCCTGCAGCAGGGAGTAATCTTTGACGAGGCCTTCGAGGCGAGCTAGGGCGCACGTTCGTACAGAGCCAGCCGGCTCGATCACGCGGTAGGCGAGCTGCATGTCCGCCACGGCGCCACCGTATTCATTCGCGCCTACGCTTATGCCGTACACGCTGTTCGCGACAAAGCTCGTGAGCGCGCCCGCCACCTTGTCGATGCGGGCGCCTGTGACGAGCTCGCCGGCGGGCGGATAGTCCGCCACGGTCGCCCCATCGCGCTTGATTTGGAGCATGAGCACGTCGAGGTCGCTTTCGATCACTGCATGAACTTGGCTTCCCGCGCCCGCGAGGTCATCGTCCGCCTCTTGAATGCCCCATTGCTGCGCATACACAAAGGGATGGGCGTTGCGGTCCAGAATGTAGTGGGAGAGTAGGCCGAGCGTCCATGCGCGGCCAACGCCCGCATCGGCGGGCTGCAGGTGTGTCACGCCGTCGCGCAAGGCGGCAAGCTGCTTTGACATGCGGCTGCGGTGCATGACGCGCGCGAGTTCCATGCAAGTGCCCATGTGGGGCGTGCGGACCCGGAAGAAGAACGGGTCGGGGCCCTGGTTGGCGAGCAGGAAGGCGGCGCGCTCGTCATCTGAGGTTATGAGCCCTTCGGGAAGACGCTCGATGCTTTCCTCGCCGAACAGTCGATGGGTGATCAGTGCGGGCATGGGGACTCCTTTTTCAAAAAAGAAACGTCTGTCGCTCATTATTCCCAGCTGGGAGCAGTTATCTCATGCGATTTTGCGATGTGAGGGGGCGCTCTCGCAAGCGGGCTGCGAGGGATGTGCAAAATAGGGACGTATCCCCATTTTGCACATCCCTCCGGCGCGGGTGGGCGTTCCGGCGTTGCCCCATCCGACTGCTCCAGAAACGGTATCGAAATGGTTTTGAAATCCATAATGTTGCGCGTAGCTGGGGAAATAAGGTATAACAGGCTCTTGTTTGCACGGAAACAAGGGGGGATCGCATGGCCAACATGATTGAGATACACGGCCTGAACAAGTACTTCGGCGACCTGCATGTCCTCAAGGACATCGACCTCACGGTCGCGGAGGGCGAGAAGGTCGTCATCATCGGACCGTCTGGGTCGGGCAAGTCGACGCTCATCCGCTGCGTCGATTACCTGGAGGAGCCCACCAGCGGTGAGGTCATCATCGATGGCACGCCGCTCACCAAGAAGAACCACCTGGAGATGGCCCGTACGTACAGCTCCATGGTGTTCCAGCAGTTCAACCTGTATCCGAACATGACCGTGCTGGGCAACCTCACGCTCGCGCCCATCAAGCTGCAAAAGAAGTCCAAGGAGGAGGCGAACGCCGCCGCCATGGCGGCCCTCAAGCGCGTGGGCCTCGCCCACAAGGCAGGGGAGTACCCCCAGAACCTCTCCGGCGGCCAGCAGCAGCGCGTCGCCATCGCCCGCGCCCTGTGTACCAAGCAGCCCATCATCCTGTTCGATGAGCCCACCTCGGCACTTGACCCTGAGATGGTCCAGGAGGTGCTCGACGTCATGATCGAGCTCGCGCAGGAGAACATCACCATGATCTGCGTGACGCACGAGATGGGCTTCGCCCGCCAGGTCGCCGATCGCGTCATCTTCATGGATGACGGCCGCATCCTCGAGGAGGGCACGCCCGAGCACTTCTTCGACAATCCGACGAACCCGCGTTGCCGCGACTTCCTCGCGAAGATCCTGCACTAAAGGCGAGGGGATGTGTATGAAGGACATGATGACGTACGGGTGGCGCGACCGCCTGCCATTCGCCCCCGGCGCCGGCGATGGGCTCGTCGCCAATGGCCGCGGCGTCTCCTGCACGGGTACTCGATGCGGAACCGAGCCCAGCTTGAGCCGTCGTTCGCTTCTGCGCGGCGTCGCTGCCGCGGCAATGCTCGCCGGAGCCGGCGCGCTGACGGGCTGCGGTGCGGACGGAGCCAGCGCCGGCTCCTCGTCCGTCGCCACGCCCGGATCCAAGCTCTCCGCCATTAAGGCGCGCGGGCAGCTGAACGCCGGCGTTAAGAAGGACGTGCCAGGCTACGGTTACTACGACCCCGCCGCCCAGGCCTACGAGGGCATGGAGATCGACCTGTGCTACCAGGTCGCCGCCGCCATCTTTGGCGTGAGCTACGAGGAGGCGCGCGAGCGCGGGCTCGTGGCGTTCACCGACGTCACTCCCAAGACCCGTGGTCCGCTCATCGACAACGACCAGCTCGACGTGGTGTGCGCCACCTACACCATCACGCCCGAGCGTCGCGAGAGCTGGGACTTCTCCACCGCGTACCGCACCGACTACGTGGGCCTTATGGTCAAGAAGCGCAGCGGCTTCGCCCGCATCGCCGACCTCGATGGAAAGATCATCGGCGTGAGCCAGGGCGCCACCACGCAGAGCCTCATCGAGCAGATGCTCGTGGACGAGGATATCGACGCGACTCCGGAGTTCCTGGCGTTTTCCGGTTACCCCATCATCAAGAGCTCGCTCGACGCGGGCAACATCGACTGCTTCGCCATGGACCGCTCCACGCTTGCCGGCTACATGAACGAGACGGTCGAGCTGCTCGAGCCCGAGGTGAAGTTTGGCGAGCAGCAGTACGGCATTGCCACGAAGAAGGGCAGCGACCTGTCCGCCGTGGTCGACCAGTGCGTGCAGGACTGCGCGGCGAGCGGCTGGCTCGACGAGGAGATCGAGAAGTGGGGGTTGGTGTAAATGCTCGAAGGACTACTTGATCCCCAGCGCTGGACGCTGACGTTCGCCAACATGGGACCGTTTTGGGAGGGCTTTGGCGTGACCTTGCGCGTCGTCGCCGCGGGCCTCGCCCTCGCCCTGCTGCTGGGCACACTGCTCGGCGTCCTGTCCACCACGCGCTCGCGCATCCTGCGCGGCATCTCCCGCGTATACGTTGAGTTCTACCAGAACACGCCCCTGCCCGTGCAGGTGCTGTTCATGTACATGGCCGGCCCGCAGTTCCTGCAGGCCATCACCGGCGCGGCGCAGCCCGTGCGCATCGCCCCGTTCGCGCTCGGTGCCCTCGGTGTGGGCCTGTACCACGCTGCCTACGTGGCTGAGGTCATCCGCACCGGCATCGAGGCCGTCCCGCGCGGCCAGATGGAGGCGGCGCAGAGTCAGGGCTTCTCCCGCGTCCAGACGTACGCGTACATCGTGCTGCCGCAGACGTTCAAGATCATCCTGCCGCCCCTGTGCAACCAAGCACTCAACCTGGTCAAGAACACCTCGGTGCTTGCGCTGGTCGCTGGCGGCGACCTCATGTACCGCTCTGACAACTTCGTGAGTCTCTACGGGTACCTGCAGGGATACATCGTCTGCTGCTTCATGTACTTCATCATCTGCTTTCCTTTGGCCATGCTCGGCCAGTGGCTCGAGCGCCGCAGCAAGCAGCGCCCGCGCGCCAAGGTCATCCCCGGCGTGACGGACGTCGCCGGCGCTACGGATGCCGCTGCCGTGCCCGCCCCGGCTACCGGAAAGGAGGCGTAGGCGATGGAGATCTTCAACGCGACCAATCTCATCTACATCTTGGGTGGCTTCGTCAAGACCGTCGAGATCTCGGTGCTGTCCATCATTTGCTCGGTCATCCTGGGCACGGTGCTCGCGCTCATCAAGAGCTACGCGCCCCGTCCGTTCCGTTGGCTGGTGAGCGCCTACATCGAGCTGTTCCGCTGTACGCCCAACCTGCTGTGGATCCTGTTCATCTACTTCACGGTGCAGGGCATCGACATCTTCATCTCGACGCTCGCGTTCACCCTGTTTACGAGCGCCGTCATGGCCGAGATCGTGCGCGCGGGCCTGAACGCCATCCCCGCCGGACAGTTCGAGGCGGCGCGCAGCCAGGGCTTTGGCTTCTTTGCCACCATGCGCTACATCATCCTGCCGCAGACGTTCCGCACCATCACGCCGGCGCTGTTCGGCCAGTGCACCACGGTGATCAAGGACAGCTCGTACCTCTCGGGCATCAACGTGGCGGAGTTCATGTACACCACCAATGTGGTCATGGCGCACGCGATCGCACTCGATCAGGTGCTCATGCTATACGGTTTCGTGTTCGCGCTGTATTTTGCGCTGAACTTTGGCATCTCGCTGCTGGTCCGCCGGTACCAGCGTAAGGCCATCGCGGCATAGTCGGCGCGCCCGGACACCCCGCCTTGGTGCTCAGTTGGCCGTTTTGCACGGGCCTGGCGCCTCGCAGCGGGCGAGCGTCTTTCCCTGCACGCCAATCTGGGGCGCCCGGATGCGCCTTGAGCTTTATTCGGTTCTCTCGTAAGGAGAAGGAATGGGTTACCTAAAGAATCGTTTCGAGCGTAGGCTCGCTGCCGAGCAGGAGGCGCGCGCCGATCAGCCCGTGGTCATCACCATTGCGCGCGACTACGGCGCGGAGGGCCACGAGATCGGCAAGATGCTTTCCGTCGAGTTGGGCATCCCGCTCTATGACAACGAGCTGCTCGTGCGCTCCGCCACGCGCGCGGGTGAGGCGCTCGACAAGGTTGCCGAGTACGACGAGCGCATGGCCGCGGAGTTCATGGCGTTTCTGCCCGACCGCGCAGATTCGCGCACGCTCTCGGACAAGCTCTTCAAGTCGATGAGCCAGGTGATCGTGGACTTGGCGGCTACGCGTAGCTGCATCATCGAGGGCCGCCTATCCGATTACCTGCTGCGCAACAACCCCAACCACATCGCGGTGCTGGTGACGGCGCCGTTCGATGCACGCGTTGAGATCGTGCGCGGCAAGCGCGGGCTGGACAAGCGCGCCGGCGCCAAGCTCGTGCGCGAGCGCCAGCATGCGCGCGAGGCGTTCTACAAGCGCTACTCTGCGGGCAAATGGAAGATGACCGATGGCAAGGATATCGTGGTTAACCGCGCCAAGCTTGGGCGCCAGGGATGCGTGGACGTGATCGCGGCTGCGTACCGCTCCAAGCTACGCGAGGCCGAACAGGCGAGCACGTCTACCGATTTGCGGCATTGAATTGAGAGGGGGCAGCGGACGGAGCGCCCGCGAACCCCACCGAAGCATCGAGAAAAGATATCTAAGTCAAGTACACTTAGATATGATGACAATATGACGCTTAAAAAACTTGTGCGTCTGTGAATAATAGGCGGCGATGCGGGCATAACCGGATTGTCAAACAAAGACGCGCGCCCCAAAGGGCACGCGCAAAGGCGCGAGACACCCCGCCCCGCGCGCATCACGAAGGAGTGATCGATTATGGCAATGGTTCCGTATCGTCAGGGTTATGGCGTCCTCCCCGTTTCCACCAACTCGCTGTTCGACATCTTCGACGACATGATGGACATCCCGCGCACGGCGCTTGCCGCGAAAGCGTTCCCCATCGACGTTGAGGACAAGGGCGACGCCTACGAGGTCAAGGCGTATCTCACCGGTGTCACCAAGGACGATCTGGACGTTGAGCTCAACGAGGGCCGTCTGTCCATCTCCGTCAACGTTGAGGAGAAGGAGGAGGACAAGGGCAAGAACTACCTCCAGCGCGAGTTCACTTCCTATAGCGCCACGCGCGGCGTTTATCTCAAGGACGCGGCGAGCGAGGGCCTGTCCGCCACGTTTGCCGACGGCGTCCTCACGGTTAACGTGCCCAAGTTCGTCGAGAAGAAGAACGTCACGAAGATCTCCATCGACTAACGTGGCAGCGCGTTAGAAGATTGATATCGGACGGTTTTGGCCGGCGCTTCGGATGCGGAGCGCCGGCTTTTCGCTGCCTCGGTCGAGTGTGGCGCTCGAGCCCAGCTCGTCGTCCAGCTGTGCCCCTACGGCTTCGGCCAGTGCGCGCACGGCGAGGCTCGGGCGGTTATTCTCCTGCGAGATGTGCATGGCGACCACGTGCTCGGTTCGGCTGGTGATCAGCTGCGGTAGCGCCTCGGCGGCTTGCGCGTTGGAGAGGTGCCCGCGTTCGGAGATGATGCGGTCCTGCAGGTAGCGAGGATAGGAGCCGGTGCGGAGCATCGGCACGTCGTGGTTGCTCTCAAGCGCGAGAATGCGCACATCGGCAAGCAGACGCATGGCGCCAGGCGGCAGGGTGCCGGTATCGGTGGCATAGCCGATCGAGTCTCCATTGCAGGAGAATCTAAAACCCACCGGATTGACGACGTCGTGCGAGGTGGGGAAGGTCTCAACGCGCACTCCGGCGACTTCGAGGACCTCGCCCGGCATGAACGTCTCAAAAGGCAGGCAGGCGAGGTATTTGCGCGCTTCCGCCGTGCCCGAGCTCGCGAACAGAGGCCCGTCGAAGCGTTTGACCCACACGGACACGCCGCTCACATGGTCGCTGTGCTCGTGCGTGAGGATAAGCGCACGCACGTCGTCCTCGTTCAGGTCGAGGTCGTGCATGCGGGTGAGCACCTCCCGGCGGGAAAAGCCGTCATCGATCATGATGAGCCCTTGAGGCCCTTCGATGAGGGCGCAGTTGCCCTGCGACCCGCTTCCGAGGATGTGAAGGTGAAGGGGACGCGGGAACGGCGTTGCGACTGGTTGCTTCATGGCGTTACAGGCTCCTCGCAGATACAATGCGTACAGGTGGATATGGCAGAAGGGGTGGGACATGCCCACAGTTTCCCAACGGTATGGCACGCGACGCGCCACGGCGCCCGCCGCTCGGGCGCTCGAGCGGCGCGCCCCCGTTGTCCTCATGGTATCAGGCGGTGCGGACTCAACGGCGCTGTTGCTCCTGGCGTGCACGGGAACGCTCGATATGGACGACGGTAGGGGCCGCACGCGCATCGCTCGCGAGCGCCTCCATGTGCTTCACGTGAATCATCATCTGCGGGGAGAGGCGTCCGATGGCGACGAGCAGTTCGTGCGCGCCCTCTGCGAACAGCTGGGGGTGCCGCTTTGCGTCGAGCACGCGAGCTTTGCCGATCTGGGCGGGCAAAACCTCGAGGGTGCCGCACGCGAGGTTCGCTATGCCGCAGCGCGCCGGTATGTAGGGGAGCTCTCGCGAAAAGCGGGAACCCCTCGCTCCGCCGCGCGGATTCTCACGGCTCACACCTCGAGCGATCGAGCCGAGACGTTTTTCATGAATGCCATCAAAGGCTCCGGCGCGGCTGGGCTCTCGAGCATCCCGCGCCGGCGAAACATCATCGTGCGCCCCCTGCTCGACCGAACGCATGAGGAGCTGGTGCGCTATTTGGAGGTCGCCGGCCAGCCGTGGCGCGAGGACGCGAGCAACCAAGACACGAGGTATCTACGCAACTACGTGCGTCACCGCCTCATGCCCGTTGCGCAGGAACGCAATCCGAACGTGGA
Source organism: Collinsella sp. (assembly GCF_052346665.1). Classification (NCBI taxonomy): domain Bacteria; kingdom Bacillati; phylum Actinomycetota; class Coriobacteriia; order Coriobacteriales; family Coriobacteriaceae; genus Collinsella; species Collinsella sp. The sequence continues at coordinate 49,004 of NZ_DAWDUX010000006.1, read as the reverse complement.
GCGCAGCGTGAGCGCGGCGTGCGACATCTTGGGCGACGAGGACGCGTTCATGTCTCAGCTCGCCGCGACTGCCCTGCGCGGTTGCGAGCGCCGTCGGGCTGCGGGGCTCATCGTGCTCGACGCCGCGCGTCTCGCGGCGGCGGAGGTTGCCATCGCGCGACGCATCGTGCGCCTGGCCGTACGCGAGCTCGATACCGAGGCGCGTTTGGAGATGCGCCATGTGGAGGCGGTCCTTGCCTGCGTGGCTCGCGCGGAGGGCTCCGTGACCCTTCCGGCGGGAATCGATGCGCGCATCGAGTTCGGCACGCTCGCCCTGCGAACGCCCGAGGAGCGCGAACGCGCCACTGCAGGCTGGCTTGCGATTCCCGGGCAGTTGCGCACGGCGGCAGGTGGCGTGGTCGAGGCGGAGTTGGTGGAGCTTCCCGCCGGCACCGACGGCGTCGCCTTGGCGCGGGAGGTGTCGTCCGCACGTGGGGACGCGCTCTCGGCGACAAGCGACGCGCCCGCATCGGTGCTGATCGACGCGGCGGCGCTCGGCTATGCGGCGCACGATCTCCCGCGCTTGGCGGAGGACCAGCGTTGGGGCGTTGCGGGCTCGTCCGTGCCGAGTCGAGACGGGCTGCGCCTGTGGGTGGATGTCCCGGCGCCGGGCGACATGCTCTGCCCCTTTGGCATGTGCGGGCGCAGCAAGAAGCTTTCGGATCTCCTTAATGAGGCGCAAATTCCACGTTCCGAGCGCGCGTACACGCCCGTGGTGCGGACTTCCCCCGGCGGTGCGATCGTGTGGGTGGCACCAGTTCGTTTGGACGATCGCTTTAAATGCACCGCCACCAGCAAAGTCTTGGTAAAATTGACATTTCGTCCCGTTGCGGACGTGCAGTAACTCCCAAACGGGTATGCTGCAATTATCTGCATACGCGCCATGAAAGGGTATCCATGGAAACGATTCATCCCGATGTTGAGAAGGTCCTGTTCTCGGAGGAGGACATCGCCGCCATGGTCAAGCGCCTGGGTGCGCAGATCTCCGAGGATTACCAGGGCAAGGACCTTGTGCTGATCGCCGTCCTGCGCGGCGCGGTCGTCTTCATGGGCGACCTCATGCGCGCCATCGACGCTCCGCTCTCCATCGACTTCATGGCCGTGTCGAGCTACGGCGACGGCGCCAAGTCCTCGGGCATCGTGCGCATCATCAAGGACCTCGACATCGACATCAAGGGTCGCGACGTTCTCATCGTCGAGGACATTCTCGATTCCGGCCTAACGCTCAAGTATCTCATGGCGAACCTCGCCAGCCGTGGTCCCGCTTCGCTCGAGGTCTGCACCTTCCTGTGGAAGGACGTCGAGGGCAAGCAGGCGGCCATCGATCCCAAGTACGTGGGCACGCACTGCCCCGATGCCTTTGTGGTGGGCTATGGCTTGGATTATGCCGAGCATTACCGCAATCTGCCTTATGTGGGCGTTCTCAAACCGGAGGTTTACGCATAGCATGACCGATTGCACAGACGATTACGCACGGGGACCCGTCGCCCTCCTTGCTGAGGGAGGCGGGTCCGGCAATGGAAATGGCGGGCCAACGCCCCCGCAGGGAGCGGGTCCTACGGACGATGGTGGTAACCGGGGCGGCAATGGCTTCGGGCCCTTTGGCGGACCCGAAGGGGCGGGAGGTCCCTCGCGCACGGGATGGATCTACTTCGCCTTCGCCTGCATTCTGCTTGGTTACACGTTTTGGAACCTCGGGGGCGGTCTTCGTCAGGGTGATAACCCCACAGAGCTCGCCACCAGCGATTTTGTTGCCGCCGTGGAGGCGGGTCGCGTTGACGAGGCAACCTATACGGTGATCGACGGCACGGTGAGCGGCACGTATTGGCCAAAGGGCGAGAGCCGGTCCAAGAAGAACCTGGAGACGTTCACCTCCACCTACGTGGGTTCCGATTCACTGGCCGAGCTCATGGCCGAGCATCCCAAGACCACGTATAAAGTGGACACCGAGGATCCCGATGCGTTTATGAACATGCTGCTGGCAATTCTGCCCACCGCCGTGATCATCATCGCAATGGTGTACTTCATGCGTCAGATGATGGGCGCCAACAACAAGGCCATGCAGTTTGGCAAGACGAACGCCAAGACGACCCCGGCAACGCGTCCCAAGGTCAAGTTCAAGGATGTTGCGGGCATCGATGAGGCCGTTGAGGAGCTCGAGGAGGTCCGCGACTTCCTCGCCGACCCCGAACGCTTCCGTAAATTGGGCGCCAAGATTCCGCGCGGCGTGCTATTGGTTGGTCCTCCCGGCACGGGTAAGACCCTGCTTGCCAAGGCAGTCGCAGGCGAGGCGGGCGTGCCGTTCTTCACCATCTCCGGCTCCGAGTTCGTCGAGATGTTCGTGGGTGTGGGTGCCTCGCGCGTGCGCGACCTCTTTAAGAACGCCAAAGAGCAGGCTCCGGCGATCATCTTCATCGATGAGATCGACGCCGTGGGTCGTCAGCGCGGCGCAGGTCTGGGCGGAGGTCACGACGAGCGCGAACAGACGCTCAACCAGTTGCTCGTCGAGATGGACGGTTTCGAGGAGAGCGAGAGCGTGATCCTCATCGCCGCTACCAACCGCCCCGATGTGCTCGATCCGGCACTGCTGCGTCCGGGCCGCTTTGACCGCCAGATCACGGTCGACCGCCCCGACGTACGCGGCCGCGAGCAGATCCTGCGCGTGCACGCGGCCAACAAGCCGCTCGACACGGACGTGAGTTTTGAGAAGCTCGCGCAGCTCACGGTTGGATTTGCCGGTGCCGACTTGGCGAAGCTGCTCAACGAGGCGGCTCTGCTCACCGCCCGCCGCAACCGCTCGCTCATCTCGATGGACGAGATCGAGGAGTCCATGGAACGCGTCATGGCGGGTCCGCAGCGTAAGAGCCGCGTGATGAGCGAGGCCGAACGTACGACCATCGCTTACCACGAGAGCGGTCACGCACTGGTGGGCCACGTTTTGGACAACGCCGACCCGGTGCACAAGATTTCGATCATCAGCCGCGGTCAAGCGCTCGGCTACACCATGCAGCTGCCGGCCGAGGACCATTTCCTTAAGACGCGTCGCGAGATGCTCGACGAGCTCGCCGTGTTCCTGGGCGGTCGCGTGGCAGAGGAGCTCATGTGCGCGGACATCACGTCTGGCGCGAGCAACGACCTTGAGCGCGCCACCAAGATGGCTCGCGAGATGGTCACGCGCTTGGGCATGAGCGAGGAGCTGGGCACACAGGTGTTCGGCGAGGCCCAGCATCAGGTGTTCCTCGGCCGCGACTACGCCGACCATCAGGATTACTCCGAGGAGACGGCTCGTCGCATCGATACCGAGGTCCAGCGCATCATGCGTGAGGCGCATGAACGCGCAGTCGAGATCCTCTCTGCCCGCCGCGATCAACTTGATCTTATGGCCAAGGTTCTGCTTGAGCGCGAGACCGTTGAGGGCGAGGCCGTCGATGCCCTGCTCAACAACGAGTGGGATGCGTATCTGGAGCGCGAGGGCGATATCGCTGCCGCCAAGGAGGCGCGCAACGAGGCAGCCGCCAACGGTGCCGACCCCGCTGTTGTCGAGGCCGAGCGCGCCCGTCGCGCCAAGCCGCGCCAGAGCGACGAGGAGATCGCCGCCGAGGCGGCTGCGTTCGCGCAGGCAGCCGTTGCAGACGAGGGCGTCAGCAAGCCGTGTGCCCCCGATGGGGATGCTTCCGTTGGGGCCGACCCTTCAGCCAAGTAGCCCATGCCGCTCGCCGGGAAAATCAGACCGTTCACAAGAAAAAGAAGGCTCCATCAACTTGACGATGGGGCCTTCTGGTTTTTATACTCTCGCCTGCAAACAAGAAATGCGGAAGGTTACCTCGAACCACTCTTGGGCCTCACCAAACTCTTGGACTGCTCGCGGCCATGCCGGCAGTCTGTTTGGTGGGGTTATTTTTATGCCGCGACGCGGCGAAGGAGTGAGAACCATGGGTTTCCTTTCCAATCTCTTTGGCGGCAAGCAGGCCGCGGAAAAACCGCTTCCCATAACGAGAACGCTGTCGCGGAGCAACCCTCCACCGAGGACGCGCCGGCAGCTGCAACTGGCATCTCGGCGCTGTGCCCGGTTCCCGGCACCGCCATGGATATCGCCGAGGTCGCCGACCCGGTATTCTCCAGCAAGGCCATGGGCGACGGTATTGGCATCAAGCCCGTCTCCGGTGAGCTCGTCGCGCCCTTCTCGGGCACGGTCGAGGCGCTGTTCCCCACGTGCCATGCGCTCGCCATCAAGAACGAGAGCGGCGTGGCTGTTATGCTGCATATCGGTATCGACACGGTCGACATGAAGGGCGAGGGCTTCACCGCCCACGTCGCCCAGGGCGACTACGTCGAGCAGGGCCAGCTGCTCGTGACGTTCGACCGCGACAAGATTGCCGCCGCGGGTTACGATGACACCACGATGGTGATCGCCGCCGAGGTTCCCGCCGGGCTTGCCGTTGCTACGTGCGAGCCGGGCTCCGTCGCCTTCGGTGAGCGCGTGCTGAGCTTCGCCTAGGCGTATCGCCAAGACGGGCACGGGATACACGCGGGAGCGGTTATGGTCATCAAGCGCATTTACAACAACAATGTAGCCATGGTCGAGGACGAGGGCGTCGAGCGCATCGCCATCGGCCGCGGCATCACGTTCGGCCGCTCGCGCGGCGACGAGCTTGACACATCCGCCGTTGAGAAGGTATTCACCCTCGACGATCCCGATTCGCTCAACCGCCTCGAGCGTCTCATCAAGGGCATTCCCAGCGAGTATCTCTCCGTTGCCGAGGATATTGTCGCCATGCTCCGCGCGGAGCTGGGAAGCGATGTCGACGACAACGTCCTCATCGCGCTGACCGACCATATCTCCATGGCCATCGAGCGTGAGCGCGCTGAGGTTCCCTGCGACAATCCCCTTCTTATGGAGACTCGCCGGTTCTATAAGAAGGAGTTCGCCCTGGCCCTCCGCGCGCAGGACATCATCGAGGACCGCCTGGGCATTCGCGTATCCGAGGGCGAGGTGGGCTTCATAACGCTTCACATCGTGAACGCCACCATGCGGCAGCGCGCCGACCACCTCATGCTGTCCATCAGCATGATCAATGAGATTTTGGGTATCGTGGCCGAGGCATTCGACCTCGTGTACGACGAGGAGTCCATCCAATACGAGCGCTTCCTGCGCCACTTGCAGTTCTTCGCCCAGCGCGTGCTCGACAAGAGCGTCGTGCAGTCGGAGGACACCTTCCTGTTCCATTTGGGTAAAGACCAGTATCCCGCCGCGTTCGAGTGCACCGAGCGCATTGGCGGGCACGTGGCGAGCACCTACGGGTGCGCGGTCGCGGACGCCGAGAAGGGTTACCTGGTGTACCACATCATGAATCTCGTCAATGCCGCACGCGCCGAAGCGCCAGCGGCCCCATCCGCCGCCGAGTAGAGCGCGGGCAAGAAGAAAGGAGTTTTGGGTAATGGCAAATCTGAAGAGCGCGTTGGAGGTGTTTTCCAAGTCCATCGTGCAGCCGTTGATGTATCTTTCCGTGGCGGGTACCGTGCTGATCTTGGGCATCCTCCTCACCAACCAGACCATCGTGGCGGCCGTTCCGTTCCTGCAGCTTCCCGTGTTCGCCGTCAGCGGCAAGGTGATCTACAACAGCCTTATGTTCATCGTGAACAATCTGGCCGTGCTGTTCTGCGCGGGCATTGCGGGCGCCATGGCCAAGAAGGACAAGGGCCATGCCACTCTCATCGGCCTCATGTCGTTCTTCCTGTTCCTGAACGCCAACAACATCGTGCTCGAGGCGATGGGCATGCTCGCCGAGCCCACGCAACTCGGTCTCGTGGGCACCGGCCAGTCCTCCGTCCTCGGCATCCAGGTCCTCGACATGGGCGTGTTCGGCGGCATCGTGCTCGGTTGCCTTGCCGGCTGGGTGTTCAACAAGTTCGGTGGCAAGCAGTTCCCCGTGGCCCTGTCCATGTTCTCGGGCGTGCGTTTCCCCTTCCTCATCATGATCGTGATCTCCCTTGTTCTGGGTGCCGGTGCTTGCGTGGTGTGGCCGCCCGTTCAGGGCGCCATCGCGTCGCTCGCTGGCATGATCCAGGAGAGCGGCAGCATCGGCCTGTTCGTGTACGGCATGCTCAACAAGCTGCTTGTTCCTCTCGGCCTGCATCACCTCATCTACACCCCGTTCCAGTTCTCCGATGTGGGCGGCACCCTCGCCTTGGGTGAGACCGTCATCGCCGGCGCCTACCCCATACGCGTTGCCGAGATGGCCATGGAGGGCGTGCCCTTCTCTCCCAGCACCTACTTCAACAGCTACACCTTCAACAACCTGTGGCCGTACCTGGGCATCGGCGCCGCGTTCATCGTGACCGCCTATAAGCAGAACAAGGACAAGACCCGCGCCGTCATCATCCCGCTCATGATCACCGCGGTCCTCACCTGCATCACCGAGCCCATCGACTTCCTGTTCGTGTTCTCGGCTCCCGTCCTGTTCGTGGTCCACTCCATCCTGTCCGGTATCAGCCTCGTGCTGCTGCAGGTCCTCAACATCCCGGCTTCCACCGCGGGTGGCATCATCAACATCGTGGTGTCCAACCTGGTGCTGGGTGTCGAGAAGACCAACTGGCCCATGATGCTTGTGCTCGGCGTGGTCAATGCCGCCCTGTACTTCGTCATCTTCACCGTTCTCATCAAGAAGCTCAAGCTGCACACCCCGGGCCGCGAGGGCAATGAGGACGACGCCTCCGCCGTGGCCGCCCCCGACGCCGCAGCTCCGGCGGCCGCTGTCGACACCGCCGGCGACGATGCCATCCTCGACCTCATCAAGGGCCTGGGCGGCAAGGAAAACATCCAGTCCGTCGAGAACTGTTTCACCCGTCTGCGCGTGAGCGTCGCCGACGAGAGCCTCGTGAACGAGGACTTCATCAACCGCATGGAGAACAGCGGCATCGTGCGCAAGGGCAACGACGTTCAGATTATCTTCGGTATGAAGGTCGCCAGCGTGCGCGGCGCCGTCGAGGACGCGCTCGAGAAGATGTAATCGGCTCCCATACCGTCATGTTTCCCTAACGGCGGTGGGAAACCGGGGCCGGGCGCGCAAGCCCGCTCGGCCCCGCATGGGGGTGCCATCCGGGCACCCATTTAGGCAAGCGAAGTTCGCACTCGTAATTCGTGTCACGAAAGGAAGCGTTACTTCAATGATCATTACTCTGGCTGGTGGCGGCTCCACCTTCACTCCCGGCATCGTCAAGTCTATCGCCCTGCGCAAGGACGAGCTCGAGGTCGACGAGATCCGTCTGTACGACATCAACGAGGAACGCCAGCGCAAAGTGGGCGTGCTCGTCGACTGGATTTTGCATGAGGACCTCAAACTCGACATCAAGCTCACGGTGACCACCGACAAGGCCGAGGCCTTCACCGACGCCGATTTCGTGTTCGCTCAGATGCGCGTGGGCGGTTACGCCATGCGCGAGCAGGACGAGAAGATCCCGCTGCGTCACGGCTGCGTGGGTCAGGAGACCTGCGGCTGCGGCGGCCTCGCCTACGGAATGCGCACCATCTTCCCCATGATCGAGCTTATCGACGATGTGGAGAAGTACGCAAAGTCCAGCTACTGGATCTTGAACTACTCCAATCCGGCGGCAATCGTGTCCGAAGCCTGCCGCAAGATGCGCCCCAATGCCCGCATCATCAACATCTGCGACATGCCCATCGCCATCATCGACCTCGTGTGCGCCGCGCTCGAAATCAACAAGAAGGACGTTGAGTACGACTACTTCGGCCTCAACCACTTCGGCTGGTTCACCAGCATCCGCCACAAGGGCGAGGAGGTGCTCCCGCAGCTGCGCGCCTACATCAAGGAGCATGAGATCCTGCTGCCGAGCAGCTACCTCAAGGGCATGAGCTCGCTTATGAAGTCCAACACCGACAACGAGGACGAGAGTAAGCAGAATCGTCATACGAAGGGTTCCTGGTACTACGTGTGGAAGGGCGTCTACGAGATCATGGAGCTCTTCCCGGAGTACCTGCCCAACACCTATCTCAACTACTACCTGCAGCAGAAGGAGTTTGTGGAGCACTCCAACCCCGAGCGCACCCGCGCCAACGAGGTGGAGGAGACCCGCGAGGCCAATCTGTTCGCCGGTATCGACCGGTACGAGAAGACGGGTGAGATCGACGAGAGCACCTTCTACGCCGGCAGCCACGGTGACTGGATTGCCGATCTGGCCGTCGCGTTGAAGAACGACACCAAGGCCCGCTTCCTGGTGATCTGCCAGAACAAGGGCGCCATTCCCAACATGCCCTATGACGCTATGGTCGAGCTGCCCGCCTATATCGGCAAGAACGGCCCCGAGGTCATTTCCCGCGACAACATTCCGCTGTTCCAGCAGGGTCTCATGATGCAGCAGCTCAACTCCGAGAAGCTCGTGGTCGAGGCCTGCATCGAGGGCTCCTACGAGAAGGCGCTCCAGGCCTTCACGCTCAACAAGACGGTGCCGTCCATGACGGTGGCCAAGGAGGTCCTCGACGACATGATCGAGGCCAACAAGGACTTCTGGCCCGATCTGAAGTAAAGCGGATTCGAACCATCGCATATCTGGGTAGTTTTCCATAATGCGCTGCCCATCCCAGAGCGGGTCTTCCTTGGCGAAGGCCCGCTTTTTCAATTCGGTTGCTATTTCGATATTCGTCTGCTTCATAGCGGACGAGAATGCGTAAAATGCGTCCAATTGTTACCACCTTGGTGTAAGCAACGTTTTGGCACTTAACACCTAGGCCGCCATGCTGTGCATCTCTCTCGCAAATTTCAGTTAATTCGAAGCAACGTGTCAGATTGCTTCGCCGTCGTGGGTATCATGGGGCAAAACCAACCGCACGGAAACGGGGCTGCTATGTTGAACGAGACCATGTACGCATACGGCGCGGCAAGTTCGAAGATTCGCGAGATCTTCGCGTACGGATGCGAGCGCAAGGCCCAGATTGGTCCCGAGAACGTGTTCGACTTCAGCCTTGGCAACCCGAGCATCCCCGCGCCCGATGCCGTGCGCGCTTCCATTGAACGCTCGCTTGCCGAGCTGAGCCCCGAGGAGCTGCACGGCTACACGCCCGCGCCCGGCCTGCCCGCTGCGCGTGCCGCGGTGGCGGCGTCGCTCAATCGTCGGTTCGATACGGCGTATGAGGCCTCCGATGTGTTCATGACCGTGGGCGCCGCCGCCTCCATCTCCTGCACGCTGCATGCCCTCACCAACCCCGGTGACGAGGTCGTCGTGGTGTCCCCGTATTTCCCCGAGTACAAGGTGTGGATCGAGTCGTGCGGTTGCACGTGTGTGGAGGCACCGGCGAAGCCCTACACGTTCCAGCTCTCGGTGGGTAGCATCATGCGTGCCATCACCCCGCGCACGGCGGCCATCATCGTGAACTCGCCCAACAATCCCACGGGCGCGGTCTACTCCCGCGATGTGCTGGAGCGCCTTGCAAACTGCCTGCTCGAGGTGAATCGCGACCGAGAGGCCCCCATCTTCATCATCTCGGATGAGCCCTATCGCGAGATCACGTACGGTGCGGAGGTCCCGTGGGTTCCGTCCATCTACGAGCATACGGTGGTGTGCTATTCCTACTCCAAGTCGCTGTCGCTGCCGGGCGAGCGCGTGGGCTGGGTGCTCGTGCCCCCCAGCTGTCATGAGAGCGCCCGCGTCATGGCGGCGGTGGCGGGCTCCGCTCGCGCTCTGGGGTTCGTGTGTGCGCCGTCGCTGTTCCAGCGCGTGGTGATCGACTGCGTTGACGAGCCCTGTGATGTCGAGGCCTACGACCGTAACCGCCGCGCGCTCATGCATTCCCTGGGGGAGATGGGGTACTCAATGGTCGAGCCGCAGGGTGCCTTCTACCTGTGGGTTCGTGCGCTTGAGCCGGATGCCGAGGCGTTTTGCGAGCGCGCCCGCCAGTTCGAGCTGCTGCCCGTGCCGTCCGATAGCTTTGGCACCCCGGGTTGGGTGCGCGTGGGCTACTGCGTGAGCTACGAGACCATCGAGCGCTCGCTGCCCGCTTGGCAAGCGCTCATGGATTCGTATCGCTAGAACCGGGCTCCTCCGGGCATTGCGTCGCGCTGCTCGTTCGTCGCCATCTGCCATGCGTCCGTGCCCCAGATGCACGGGCGCTTTCCGTACGGGTATCATGTACGGAGTCCGCAATCGAGGAAGGCAGGCACCATGGCATACCGTATCTTGGGAGACGTCCACACGCACACGCTCTACTCGCGCCACGCGTATTCGACCATCCAGGAGAACGTGCGGGCGGCCTCTGCCGCCGGCCTCGAGATCTTGGGATCGACCGACCACTTGAGCAGCATGCTCCACCCCGAGCAGCATATTCGCAACTTCCAGTTCTTCCTCAACACGGTGATTTGGCCGCGAACCTGGGAGGGCGTCACCGTCTTGCACGGCTGCGAGGCGGACATCGAAGGGCTCGACGGGTCGCTGTTCGGCCAGGATATCCCCTGCCGCGAGAGCATCACCGGCGGCACGTATGCAAGCGAGCGCTCGCTGTTCGAGCGCGTGACCGAATCGGCGGACGGCCTCTCCCTGTGGACCATCACCTACAACACGGATTTTGCCAAGGGCTGCTCGATCTCCGACATCACCGACATGTACGTCGCCGTGCTTGAACAACCGCGTGTCTTCATCCTCGGCCACACGGGCCGTTCGGGCCTGCCGTACGACCTCGACACGGTGCTCGCCTGCGCCAAGGAGCACCATAAGCTCATCGAGGTCAACGAGCACTCGCTGGAGGGCGGTAGCAAGCACGAGGGCGTGTGCCGCAAGATCGCCGAGCGTTGCGCCGAGATGGGCGTGGGTATCGCCGTGTCGAGCGACGCGCACATCGCCCCGCAGATTGGGCGGTTCTCCGCGGTCGAGCGCATGCTCGAGGAGATCAATTTCCCCGAGGAGCTCATCATGAACCGCGGTCGCGAGCCGTTCCTGCGCGAACTTGCCGCCTCGGGTGTATGCGATCTGTCTCAGGTGCTGGGAGAGCAATCATAGCTTCTTAAGAAACCCCCACCAAAATGTAAGGTTTTCGTCACACGCCGAGCGAGCGCGCCTGATATTCTGAAGCCCGATGCGAGGGAGGCGGCTCATGGCAAGACGATCGGGCAGAGTGCGCGCGGTGCTGCGCCGCGTTCCGCTGGCGTGCCTCTTGCTGCTGCTCGCAGGGACGCTCACCGCTTCCGCTCGTCTGTATACGCGCCGCGTCCAGGAGTCTACGCGTGCGAACGTGACGGCTTCTTCCGCTCTGCCCGCGGCGTATGGCGAAGAGGCTCCGCTGCCCGCGCGTTTTAGCGCCGAGCTCACCTACACGAGCCTCGATGCTCCCGGCAGCGGGGAGGCGTCCACAAGCGTGACGTGGGATGATTCGTGGTTCACCGGAGACGAACATGTGTACAACCATGAGCTCGCGCGGGCGAGTTCCGTTTTGGCGGCCCTGGCGTATTCCGAGTCTGGTTATTACCAGTCGGGGAGCAACCAGCCCGCGTATATGGAAGAGGCTCTGGCGCAACTCGGCTTTGACGAGGTGTGCACCGATTCGTATCGGTTTCGCAGCGAGGTGCTGGACGAGGTCCTCAATCTGGTGACGGACGACGCCGACGGCGTGGCGTACACGATCGCCCGCAAACGTCTGGCATTATCGGGCGGTGACGGCCAAGAGGGCTCGCCCCGCGATGTGATCCTGGTGAGCATACGGGGAAGCTACGGGTCCGAATGGCTGAGCAACCTCGATCTCGCAACGGACGAGACGAGCGACCACGGCGGATATTGCCGTGCCGCGCGGGAGATCTGCGGTGAGGTGGCTGCATGGGCGGATGAGTCCGCTGGCGATGGCGCGGAGGTTTCGGTGCTGTTGGTGGGCCACAGCAGGGGCGGTGCAATCGCGAACCTCGCCGCCGCGGAAATCGACGACTGCCGGGCCGGGACCGTCACCTCATCTGTTGCGGGCGCCGATTCCCTCGCCGGCATTGACCGGGTGTACGCCTACACGTTCGCTTCTCCTGCCACCACGCTCAACGCCCAGGCGCACGATGCGCGATACGCCAATATCTTCAACATCGCGAATCCTTCCGACATCATGCCCTACCTGCCGTTGCGTACATGGGGATACGAGCGCTACGGCATCGACAAGGCACTCCCCGCGGTTGATGCAGAGGGATTCGATGAGCTCCGCACCGCGATGGAGCGCTTGTATGAGCAATCGGTTGGAGTGGCGTGCGGCGCCGACCCGTCCGACAAACACGTGGTCGATGCGGTGCTGACCGACGTCGCGCAGGGTATCGGGTCGGTTGAGGAGCTGGTGACCCCACGCGGTGCATGTGCGGTCTTTGCGTCCGTCGCCGCGCGCGTCGATCCGGTCCGCATGCTCTACAGCCATTATCCGAGTACGTACATCGCTTGGATGAACGCGATTGACGAGGATGACCTGACGGAGAGCGGTGCCGTTTAGATGTGCGCTCGCGTGAGGGTCGCAACCATCTCCGTATGGCTTGTGTGGGGGAAGAGGTCCACGGGCGTGAGGCGTTCAACGCGGTAACCGTTCTCGCCGAGAACCGCGAGGTCGCGCACATGCGTTACCGGGTTACAGCTGATGTAGACGATGCGCCGCGGGGCGAGCGCCGCTGCGGCTTCGATGAATTCCGGCGTCGACCCCGCCCGCGGAGGATCCATAACGACCACATCCACGTGCATGTGCGCGTCGGCGGCCTCTCTCATGTACTCGGTCGCGTCGCGGGCGATGAATTCCGCCGTGTCCGCCAGGCCGTTGATCTGCGCGTTCCGCACGGCGTCGCGCATCCCCTCCACATTGCGCTCCACGCCCACGAGGCGTATGCGAACGCCCTGTTTGCGGGCGTGAGCGGCCGCGGCGATGCCGATGGTGCCGCTGCCGCAGTACGCGTCGAGGACCACGGTGCCGTCTTGCAGGTCCATGCCCTCGATTGCCTGTAGGTAGAGCACTTCTGTCTGCTGCGGATTGACTTGGTAAAAGGAGACGGGGGAGATCTCGAATGTGCAGTCGAGCAGCTCGTCGCGCATGCGGGGCTCGCCGTGTAGGATGCGCGTTTCGCCACCCAGGATCGCGTTGGTAACGCGTGGATTGACGTTTTGGGCGATCGTCACCAGTTTGGGATGGGCTTGGGAGACGAGTTCGACAAGCTCCTCGAGGTGCGGCACCTCGCGCGTGCGAGTGACAAGGGTGAGCATCGCCTCCTTCGTGCGCCATCCGCAACGGAGCACGGCGTAACGAAGCTGGCCGCGGCGGAGGTCCTCGTCGTAAGCGGGGATGTTGAGTTCGGTTGCGAAACGCGCGACGTCGCCCAGGAGTTCACGCGCCCCGGGCGCTTCAACGGCGCAGGCGGGGCAGGGGACGATATCGTGCGTTCCCCGGGCGAAGAAACCGCTGCGTACTTCGCCACATGCGCCGGGGGCGAAGGGCGTGGCCGCTTTGTGGCGAAACGACCGCGGTGCCGGGAGTGGTGCATCCGCCACGGTGACGGGCCCCGTCTCGCGCGAGGGTCCTATGCCGAGTACGGGGTCGACATCGACACGCCATCCAAAGCGCTCGATGAGAGGCCGATACAGGTCGGACATGGCGAGCTGCTTGCGGGCGAGCTGCTTGCGGTAGGGGAGCCCCAGCCATTCGCATCCGCCGCATTGGCGCATGATCGGGCAGGGTGCCTTGCGATCCGCGGATGCCGGTTTGTTCTGCTTCGCCATGGGCAATCCATTCGCCAAAGAAGTTGGTACATTGAGGCCAGGCCCCATTGTACACATCTCATGAGGTGGCCCCGTAACAGAGCGGCAATCTCGATGGTGTTCCTTGCGCTTCGTCAAACTAAAGTGTTATTCTTCCAACCGTTGACCATCACACTTTAGTTAAGTAAAGTGCATACAGGGGAAAGGACACAGTATGAATAAGGACCAGAAGACCCTCTCCGTGACCGCCGCCCGCTCCATGACGCGTCGCTCTCTTGTGGCGGGCGTCGCCTCTGCTGCCCTCTCGCTCACGCTGCTTGCCGGCTGCGGTGGCACGCCGGCCGCCACCAACGAGGGCTCTAGCGCCGGCTCTGCCACCAAGGCAGCGGCGGATACCTCCGCTGCGGCCACGGGCAAGCTGATTGTGGGCTTCGACCAGTCCTACCCGCCCTATGGCTATGTGGGTGATGATGGCGAGTACACCGGCTTCGACCTCGATCTTGCCCAGGCGGTCGCCGAGAAGGAGGGCTGGGAGATCAAGCTCGAGCCCATCGACTGGGACGCCAAGGACACGTTGCTCGACTCCGGTGCCATCAACTGCATCTGGAACGGGTTCACCATGGAGGGCCGTGAGAAGGACTACACCTTCTCCGATCCCTACATGCTCAACGCACAGGTCATCGTGGTTCGCGCCGACAGCGGCATCGCTTCGCAGGAAGACCTCGCCGGTAAGACCGTCGTGACCCAGGTTGACTCCGCCGCCGAGGATGTGCTCGAGGGCGATGCCGCCGACCTCGCCGCCACCTTCGCCTCGCTCGATACCATCGGCGAGTACAACACGGCGTTCATGCAGCTCGAGTCCGGCGCCGTCGACGCCGTCGCCTGCGACCTCTCCATCGCGCGGTATCAGATGGCCGCCAAGCCCGATGCCTATGGCATGCTCGACGAGTGCCTCTCCGAGGAGAACTACGCCGTCGGCTTCAAGAAGGGCGACACCAAGACCGCGAAGGCCGTGACTGAGGCGCTAAAGGCGCTGTACGAGGACGGTACAGTCGAGACGATCGCGGCCAAGTACGCTGATCAGGGGCTGAGCATGGACAACTGGCAGCTCAAGTAGTCGGCTTTCCCAGGCACCCCACCTCCGGCCGAACCCAAAGGCTTATGTACGCCCGGAACCCCCGCCATTGGGTTCGGCCGGATCTGGGGCACCTGGGAAGCCCGCTGGTGATGGGCGCTCTTGCGTTCGGGCGAACCTGGGGCACCTGGAAAAGCCTTGCGCGTTGCTTGGGCCGTATCCGCACACCGCGCCTTTGCGTTCGCGCCGATCTGAGGCACCTGGAAAAGCCGTTCGCGTGGTTGGAGGCGCGATTGCCTGCTGCGGAGGGCGTTTGCATGGTAGAGTCGTTCAGGCGGTAGAAACAGACCGGGAGATATCTTGGAAATCACGACTATGGTTCAAATGCTGGGAGAGGGCTTTCTCACCAGCTTGCAGATCTTCGCGTTTACGCTCATCGGTGCGCTTCCGCTTGGCGTTCCGGTGGCGTTGTTGCGCGTGAGCCGCTTCAAGGTCGTGCGCGGGATCACGCGCGCCTATATTTCGGTTATGCGTGGCACGCCGCTCATGCTGCAGATGTTCGCCATTTACTTCATGCCGTATTACGTGTTCGGCATTCAGCTCACCACAGACTCCAAGTGGCAGGCGGCCATCGTCGCGTTCATCATCAACTATGCCGCGTATTTCGCCGAGATTTATCGCAGCGGCCTGCAATCCATCCCCCGCGGCCAATATGAGGCCGCCGAGGTCTTGGGGTATTCCAAGGCGCAGACCTTCCTCTACATCGTGCTGCCACAGGTGGTCAAGCGCATCATGCCGGCGATTGGCAACGAGGTCATCACGCTGGTGAAGGACACGTCCCTGGCATTTGCCATTGGCGTGGGCGAGATGTTCTCCACCGCCAAGGCCCTTGTTGCCTCGCAGGTGAGTATGGTGCCCTTCGCAATCGCCGCCGCGATCTACTGGGTCTTCAATTTCGCTGTCGAATTGGTGTTGGGCCGCATCGAGAAGATGCTCTCCTACTACCACGACTAGCTTTGACGCGCGCATCGTCTAAGGTCCGTGCGCTGCATCCGCCCTCGGCAATTTCAAAGGGGTTCATATGCCTGTCGTATCTATGAAAGACGCTCGCAAGGCATTCGGGGGTACCGAGGTGCTGCGCGGCATCTCGCTCGAGGTTGAGCGCGGCGAGGCCGTTGCCATTATCGGCCCATCCGGCGGCGGCAAGTCCACGTTGCTGCGCTGCATGACGCTGCTCGAGACGCTCGATGGCGGCGCCCTGTCCTATGGTGATCTTGCCGTTGCGACGGAAGGCGCCTCCGGTAGGTCGGTCTACGCCAAGGGGGAGGCGCTCAAGCAGGCGCGCGGCAGATTCGGCCTGGTGTTTCAAAACTACAACCTTTTCCCGCACTTCACGGTGATGCGTAACATCACCGATGCCCCGTTGCGCGTGCAGAAGCGCCCGGCGGGGGAGGTAGAGCAGCGCGCCCGGGAGCTCATTGCCAAGATGGGGCTCGAAGGGTGTGAGGACAAGGTCCCCTGCCAGCTCTCCGGTGGCCAGCAGCAACGCGTGAGCATCGCCCGCGCACTGGCCATGAACCCCGAGATCCTCTACTTCGATGAGCCCACAAGCGCGCTCGACCCCGAACTCACCGCTGAGGTCCTGCGCGTGATCAAGGGCCTTGCCGCCGAGCAGATGACCATGGTTGTGGTGACACACGAGATGAACTTTGCGCGTGAGGTCGCCGACCGCGTGGTGTTCATGGACGGCGGCGTGATTGTGGAGGAGGGCCCCGCCGAGCAGGTGATCGACGCCCCCCGCGAGGAGCGTACCCGTGCTTTCCTGACTCGCGTGGGCGAATAGACGACGCCTAGGATCTCCCGGACGGCGCGCGCTTCCGCTCGCGGGAGTGGCGGGCGGGCACCGCATGCTTTGATAGGATGGAGTGAGCAGTTACACCCGCCCGATCGTGCGGGAGAATGGGAGCGGTCGCCATGTCGGATAAGCTGTTCAAACTTCCCCTGTTTGCCAAGACCACGCAGCTCAGGGAGCTCCCCGGGCAGGAGCGGGGCCGCGTGTTCATGATCGTCGAATCGATCAGGCCCCAGCCCGAGAAGAGCATGGGCTACCTAGTCGAGCCGGTGGCATCACGTAAAGTCAAAATCCACGCCTGGCTTGCCCTCGGGGGCGCTGTCTACGAATGCGACGAGCCTCTATCCGAGCGCCCCTCGCGCGACGCCGATGCGGGGATGTCCAAGGACGACGAGGGCGACGTGTTCTTCTACGTTCGCCCCGAGGGTAGGCCGGTCAAGGTCGTACGATTCACCCAGCGCCCTCAGGACTATAAGCTCACGGTTGCCACATCGATGAACGATATGGGCGCATATGGCAAGGGGGCATACGACATCGATGAGATGGGCGCCGCGTGCTTTGTGCTGTACCACGTGTTGTCAAAGGAGCGGGGCGACGCCAGCTCGTTCTTGACCGTTGGCGACATCCTCGACGGCATGATCGGCTCCGCGTATCCCGATGCGCTCGATGAGATCGTGTATCGCGGCAGGCGCGAGGGCGCGAGTGATTTCGAGCGCTTCGCTTTCCGCACGTTGATGGATGCCGGTGCCGAGGGCGTGCGCCCAATCGCCGCCGCGCACGACATCGACCTGCGCCGGCTCGGCTCGACGGGCCTGTTTTGGACGGGCTGCGACAAGCGCGAGCTGACCCCACAGCAGGTGGACACCCTCCAGGCGGTGGAGGGCGCGCTCAATCGCCTTGTGTTCATGGAGCATTATCTGGGTGAGGAATCCTCGCCCATGGTGGGGGCCATCAGCGAGCATGAGTGCGAGCGGGCGGCCCTCCAGTCCCTGAGCTCCTTTGCCGAGGTGGCCCGCACCGCGATCCGCGCGAGCGACCGCAAGAGTGACTACAGCAGCCTGCTTGGTACAGATGCCGCGCGCGGCGGAGAGTGGGACGTGCGCACTCGTTTCGCCGCGGCGGCGGAGGGGCTGCGCGCGCCGTTTGGCTTCGACTACCTGTTCGGCTGCGATGCGTCGGCGGGCGTGTTCTCCATCGATGTCACGGTTCCCGTAGCGAGTGCCTTTCCGGCGTCTGGCACTGCGCTGACGTGCGATGACATGCAGGTGGCCTACCTGCTCCGCCTGAGCATGGCGCTCGCCGCCATCGCCTTCGGATCCAGCGTCGGCGTCATTCGTGCGGTGGTGACGACGCACGAGCGCGACATCGACGGAGCGGTGGTGTGCTCGGCCGAATTCAGCCGCCAGTTGTTCACCATGGAGACGGTGCCGGCAATCCAGACGGGTGCGATCCTCGAGGCGTCGCTGTCCGTCGAAGAGCTCATCAAGATGCTCTCGCTTCGCGCCATCAACATGGAGCGGGACGTGGACGGCTCGCTTGCACCGGTCGAGCGCATCGATGCCGGCCTGCCCAACCGCGATATCAAGATGGCGAACGACAAGCGTTCGCTCCCTGCGCACCTGGTCGGCCCGCTGCGCGCCAAGACCGTCGCCGAGCTCGATATCTTCGACGTGGGCGATGATCCCCTGCGCGACAGGTATCGCGAGCTTTGCGACAGGGTGCACGAGCAGGCTGCGCAGGGCGATGCCGCCGCGGCGTCGGCGACCGCGGAGGTCTCCGACATCATCGCCGCTTACGATGCCGCGGACGTACTGCAAGAGAGCGATGCGCGCCCGTTGTACTGCTCGAACATGATTGCACGCATCGCAGTTGGGCTGTTCGACGAGGATCCTTCGACGACGTATCGCAAGATTCCCGATACCGCGTTCGACGCGCGCTCCCTGCTATGCCGCCTATACCGTGACCAGGGAAACAACGAGGACGCGATTCGTTTGGGCGAGGAACTTGTCCGGTTGGCGCCTACATCGTTCGCCTCATACCACACGCTTGCGTTGTCGTATCGCGAGGCCGGTCGTGACTCCGATGCGGCCCGCGTCATCCTCGACGGCATGCGCGTCGCGGTGGATCCCAACGATATCGCCTGCGGTTACTACCGCTTGGGCTTCCTCTTCTGGCAGGGTGGCGATCCGTCGCTCGGCCTTGCCTGCTATGCCATGGTGGCTCGCGACTCGTTCTTCTATGGCGAGACGCAGGCGGAGATGCGCGAGCTCATGCAAGAGGCGCACCTGGGCCGTCCCCCGGCGCGCGACGAGGCGGTGGCCCTGCTCCGCGCCGAGGGCGTACCGGTGGCGCCGGTCAGCCAGCTGCGGGATCAGGCGGCGATGGCGGCGATAGGCCTGGTTGACGCCGGTATCTTCAATGCGGCCACCGCGCTCGTGCACTTCCTGTCCACGTTTGACGTGGCTCCCAACAGTTTCGATGTTCTCGCATCGGTGCGCCGTTCGCTGATGCAGGGGTAGCTGCAGGCTCTCTCAGAATGCGATTTGGTTCACCCGGCGTTTGTCCCGTTTGCGCCCGTGCCGCTTCTCGATAGCTTGTATCGCTCGTCAAGCCCTTTACCGTGCCTGAGTGCACGCTGGTCGAAAGGCCAATAAATCCGCGTGTAAAACTGGGTAGGCTCATGCCATACGGCTGTCGTGCGGGGATGCACAGGGCACCTCGCACGCATTTTCGGCGCGCTCGCAGCGCGCTGGGAAAGGGAGGTGTCCCATGGGTGCGCCCAAGACTGGCAATGTGAGGAACGTGGTGCTCGTAGGCCAAGGCGGGGTGGGCAAGACCTCGCTCGCGGAGGCCATGCTCCACCTTTCCGGCAAGACCGCTCGCCTGGGCGGTCACGGCGGCACCAAGCCCACGCTCGATTACGATGCCGAGGAGGTCAAGCGCGAGTTCTCAATCTCGACCTCCATCGCGCCGATCGACTGGAAGAACGCCCGCATCAACGTGCTCGACGCCCCGTGCTACCCCGATTTTATCGGCGACGCCTATGCGGCGATGAGCGTGTGCGAGACGGCCCTGTTCGTGGTTGACGCCGCCGAGGGCCCGCAGCCCACTACCGTCAAGCTCTGGTACGCGGCCGAGGATCTGCGCCTGGCCCGCGCCGTGTTCGTGAACCGCGTGGACAAGGAGAACGCCGATTTCGACATGTGCCTCGAGATGCTTCGCGAGCGCTTTGGCACGCGCCTGGGTGCCGTCACGCTCCCCTGGGGTACCGGCGAGAACTTCAACGGCATCATCGACCTCGTGCGCATGAAGGCCCGCCATTGCGATGGCGCCAAGCAGACCGAATCGGAGATTCCCGAGGAGCTCCGCGACAGCGCCGAGGCCGCCCACGAGACCCTGTGCGAGCTCGTGGCGGAGGCCGACGACGACCTCATGGAGAAGTACCTCGAGGGCGAGCCTCTCACTCAAGAAGAGGTCGAGGGCCTGCTCGCCAAGGCGATCGCCAAGCGCCTGTTCGTCCCCGTGTTCGCCGGCTCCTGCATCAAGGAGCAGGGCGTCAACTCCCTCATGGACGATATCGCGACCTACTTCCCCGCGCCCACCGATTACGGCGAGATGCCGCTCATCGACGGCGACACCCTCAAGATTTCCAGCGAGGATGAGCGCCCCGTCGTCTTCGACTTCAAGACCCTGAACGATCCCCAGCAGGGCCGCCTGTCCTTCCTCAAGGTGCTCACCGGCACCATCGAGCCCGGCATGGAGCTCGTCAATGCCCGCACCCGCAAGGGCGAGCGCCTCACGCACCTCTACGTGATGTGCGGCCGCGAGATGACCGAGGTCGGCCACGCCTACGCGGGCGACATCATCGTGGTGCCCAAGCTGAGCGCCGAGACGGGCGACACCCTGTCCGTGACCGGTAAGGTCGAGGCGGCGGCGTTCGCGTTCCCCAACTCCCAGTACCGCATCGCCATCGAGGCGGAAAACCGCTCCGACGAGGACAAGCTCTTCACATTCATCGAGAAGGCGTGCGAGGCCGACCCGACCATGAGCATCGACCGTGACGAGGAGACCGCTCAGACCATCATCTCGGCGGTGGGCGAGGCCCAGGTGAGCGTGCTACTCAACCGCTTGGAGGATCGCACCAAGGTCGCCGCGCACATCGTCCCGCTGCGCATTCCCTACCGCGAGACCATCCGCCGCGTGGCGAGCGCCCAGGGCCGCCACAAGAAGCAGACCGGCGGCGCCGGGCAGTTCGGCGACTGCTACCTGCGCGTGGAGCCGCTGCTCGACGGCACCGAATATGAGTTCGTGGACGAGGTCGTGGGCGGTCGCATCCCGCGCGCGCTCATCCCCGCGGTGGACAAGGGCGTCCAGGAGACCATGAAGGACGGTGTGATCGCGGGCTATCCGCTCACCGGCATCCGCGTCGCCTGCTACGACGGTTCCTGCCACCCGGTCGACTCCAACGAGATGGCCTTCCGCACCGCTGCGCGCATCGGCCTCAAGAAGGCGTGCGAGGATGCCGATCCCGTGGTGCTCGAGCCCATGGAGAACATCAAGGTGACGATCCCCGAGAGCTACGCCGGTGCGGTCATGGGCGATGTTTCCGCCAGCCGCGGTCGCGTGACCGGCATGGATTCCAACGACCGCGGCGAGACTGTGGTCACCGCGACCGTGCCGTATGCGGAGCTCGTCGACTACGCCACGCGCCTGCGCTCGCTTACGCGCGGCACCGGTGACTTCACCATGGAGCCCGCCGGATACGAGCAGGTGCCCTACGACGTGCAGCAAAAGCTCGTGGAGATCTACGAGCACAACCGCGCCCAGGGCAGGTAGTTCGGGCGACACGCGTGGCAATGCATCCACGGTGTGATTGGTGAGAGGCGGGCGCATCCAGCGGTGCGCCCGCCTTGCCTCAATATGGGGACAGGCACTCATTTGAGGTCTCGCCCGAGGTCGCCCGCCGTGAATAAAAGCCTTACGTTCCTGAATTAGTCCTGACATTCTTTACCGTAACCTTTCCTTGAGCTGACGGCACGGCATGCAGCTAGCTAACAGATGTCTCCCATACTGAACGCGGTGGTCGCCATAGCGACCCTTTTGTTGCCGTTTTCGTCGATGGGAGTCGATGCATGCTGGAAAAGGAAATCAGTCGCAGGAATTTCGTTCGGTTCTCGGTGGTCGGGGCGGGCGTCACGGCTGTCGCGATGTCCGCCGATCCGCATGAGGCGGCGGCCGAGACGATCGAGGCTGGCACGGATTACCCCAACCAGATCAAGATCGTGCACCTTTCCGACGTGCACTACTTCTCCCAGAAGCTGTACGCGGATTGCGATGACTTCACGATCGCCGAGAACTCCGACCGCAAGATGTTCCGCGAGTCAGGCGCCATCGTTGATAAGGCCCTCGCCGAGATCGTGGCGTATCAGCCCGATCTGGTGATCATTTCCGGCGACCTCACGAAGGACGGCGAGCTCGTCTGCCATCAGGACATGCACGAGAAGCTCGCGGCGGCCAAGAAGCAGCTGGCGAATGCCGGCAAGCAGGCCATGTTCTGCGTGATCAACGGCAACCATGACATCAATAACGACGACAACGGCCGTGATTTCTCGAGCGGCAAGGCGGAGCACACCGACCTCGTCGACCCGCTCGCGTTCAAGGAGCTGTACGCCGATTGCGGCTACGACGACGCGATCGCAAAGTTCGATGAGGGCGGCAGTCAGGGCGGCAGCCTCTCCTACGTGGTGCGCCCCGCCAAGGGCGTCACGCTCATCGTGGTCGACTCCGGCAAGTATTCCGCCGACCAGAATGGGCTCGGCCGCGATGAGCACGTCACGTCTGGTGTGGTGGGGGAGAAGCTGCTCGCGTGGGTGGAGAGCCAGGCCAAGCAGGCCCGCGCGGCCGGGGATATCGTGTTCGTGACCCAGCACCACGGTGTGATCCCGCACTTCTCCATGGAGCCCGAGCTCATGGGCGAGTACCTGGTCGATAACTACGAGGATTGCCAGCTCCGTTACGCCGATGCGGGAGTCTCGGCGGTCTTTACCGGCCATATGCACGCCAACGACATCGCGAGTATCACCACCGAGGCGGGCAACACCCTCTACGATATCGAGACCTGCGCGACCGTGACCTATCCGAGTGACATCCGCTTCGCCACGCTCTCTTGGAAGCGCGAGGAGGGGACGGCGAATGTCGAGGCGACTCTTGCCGTCGAGAACCACCCGCTCGGTTCGGTGGACTACGTCGATTTCGACAATGGCGCGACCACGCGGATTCCCGACATCACGGCGTATGGCGAGGAACGTCTCCTTACCGTCGACGTGATCAAGACCATGATCGCCGATGCCCTGGTGTCGCCGGAGATCGACGATATGGTTGCGAACGGGGGCGTCAAGCCCGCGCTGGCCGGGCTGCTGGGCGGCCTGAATGTGGGCGATGGCACCGCCGACGGCCTCGACCCGGCGCTGTTCAACATGCTGCTCACCATGCTGCCGCAGTCCCAGGACGAGGCGCTTGCCGTCGTGCTCGGAGACTTGAGCTTCCTTCTCAAGAGCTACGGAACGCTCGGCATCTGGTCGGACGCGGCCCAACAGCGAATCATTCTCGAGCAGCTGGATGGGGTGACGAGTTCCGCGCAGGTGCTCGCGCTGTCTCCCGACCCGTCGCTGGCCGCCGAAATCGAAGCCGTTGCTGCTTCGGTTCCCATGGCCGCTGCGGGATACTGGTCGTACTACATCGACGCTACCTCGTTTGCGAAGTTCATGGCAACGCTGTATGCCAATATCGATACGCAGCTCTTGCAAGAGGGCAAGGGCGATACCTTGAACCTCCTGCGTTCTTTGATTGAGGTGCTGGTCAACGAGCAGGTTTCGGATGACGGCAAAATCCTGTTCGACCTCATCAAGTTCGCCTATGGCGATCACCTCTACGGTGACGAGACGTGCCCCGACTGGGTTGAGGTGTCGGCCGCGAACATGCAGTTGACCGGTTCCGATTCCGAGGGGAATCCGACAGCGGACGGATCGCTCATCAGCTATTTGCGCGGTACCATCAACAATGAGGAGAACTTGAAGGCGCTCACCACCTTGCTCAAGAAGGTGAAGTTCAAGCTTGGCGACCTGTGCGTGAAAGACCAGGGCAACGGCCCCATTACCCTGATCGGTATCGTTGCTTCGAATGTGGGATC